>JAQVML010000366.1 GCA_028703645.1 Eubacteriales bacterium | reverse complement strand
TCGGAGAAAACGCCTTGATTTGTGGATAACATCGCGAAACGGTATCAGCTCGTTAGCGTTTTCTTCTTAAACCGGCAGGCCAAACAAAAACAGCCACCCTCTTAACGAGGAGGCTGTTTTTTCATGGTAGCGGCGATCTGATTCGAACAGATGACACTCCGGGTATGAACCGAATGCTCTAGCCAGCTGAGCTACGCCGCCATATCGAGTTTTTTTGTGCCGATTTTCAGCGGCACATGGTGTATTATAACCGTCCGAAAGAGGGCTGTCAAGAGCAAGATATTCTTTCTTATTTACGCAGGAGGGGTGCGTTTTTTCGCGCGGAAAGAATAAAATAACCGTGGTTTCGGCTTTCCTTGCGGCAGTCGGCATGGTACAATTTTATACGTGGAGATTTCCGCTCTTGCGCACTCCCGTTTCGAGAAAGATCACCCGTCTAGGAGGCTTCTATGATTCGCTATCACGACCATCCCGTTACGCTGCAAAGCGGCAAACCGCATTCCGCGGACAAGTCCCAAATCGCAGCCAGAGAAAAGACCATCGCCTATTCCATCCTGCGCGCACACAATGTGTCCGGTGATATGGAAAAACTGCGCCTTCGGTTTGATGCGTTGATTTCGCACGACATCACCTATGTCGGCATCGTGCAGACCGCGCGCGCAAGCGGCCTTGTCGAATTCCCCGTGCCGTATGCGATGACCAACTGCCACAACAGCCTCTGCGCCGTCGGCGGAACGATCAATGAGGACGACCACGTCTTTGGGCTCTCCGCCGCGAAAAAATACGGCGGCATCTATGTGCCTGCCAATTTGAGCGTCATCCACAGCTACGCGCGCGAAGAGCTCGCGGGTTGCGGACGCATGATTCTTGGCTCGGACAGCCACACGCGCTATGGCGCGCTGGGCACGCTCGCGGTCGGCGAAGGCGGGCCGGAGCTGGTTAAGCAGCTTCTCAAAAACACCTATGACATCGCGGCGCCTGAAGTCGTGCTTTGCTACGTGACCGGCAAACCCCGCCGCGGCGTCGGTCCGCACGACGTGGCGCTTGCGCTCGTCAAAGAAGCGTTTGCCGAAGGCCGCGCGAAAAATAAAATTCTGGAGTTCGTTGGCCCGGGGATCAAGCACCTCTCCGCCGACTATCGAAACGGCGTGGACGTCATGACCACGGAGACCACGTGCTTAAGCTCTATCTGGGAGACCGATGGCGAGACCGCCGAGTTCTTCCGCGCGCATGGGCGGCCGGAAGCGTACGCAAAGCTCGCGCCGGAAGAGGGCGCGTATTACGACAGCATGATCACCATTGAGCTGGACAAGGTCGAGTGCATGATCGCGCTGCCGTTCCATCCTAGCAATGCATACCCCATCCGCGAGTTCATCGAGCGCGCGGACGAACTATTGGGCAAGGTAGAGGCGGAAGCAAAGGCGACCTTCCCGAAAGCCAGGCTCGATCTCAAGAGCAAGATCAAGCCCGACGGCGTGTATGCCGATCAGGGCATCATCGCGGGCTGCGCGGGCGGCTTGTTTGATAACATCATCGAAGCCAGCGAGATTCTCTCCGGCGGCTCGACGGGTAACGGCGAGTTTTCGCTCTCCGTCTATCCCACCAGCGTGCCGGTGAGCCTCGCGCTCACGAGAGCGGAAGCGACCGAGACGCTGATTCGCGCGGGCGCGGTCATGAAGCCCTCCTTCTGCGGCCCGTGCTTCGGCGCGGGAGATGTGCCCGCCAACAACGGTTTTTCCATCCGCCACACCACGCGCAATTTCCCCAACCGCGAAGGCGCCAAGCCCGGCGAAGGCCAGCTTGCCTATGTCGCGCTGATGGACGCGCGGAGCATCGCCGCCACCGCGGCAAACGGCGGCAGACTCACGCCCGCGACGGACGTGGTGTACCGGAAGCGTCGGATTCGTTACCGCTACGACCGCTCGCCATACGAAAAACGCTGCTACAACGGCTTTGGCAAGGCGGACCCCAGCGTGGAACTCGTGTTCGGGCCGAACATTGCCGATTGGCCGAAGATTTTCCCACTTGCGGACAATATGCTGGTCGAGCTGAGTGCCGTGATTCGCGACCCCGTGACCACGACCGACGAACTGATTCCCTCCGGCGAAACGAGCTCCTACCGCAGCAATCCGCTCAGGCTCGCGGAGTTTGCGCTCTCGCGCCGCGCGCCCGATTACGTCGGCCGCAGCAAAGCAGTCGCCAAGGCGGAAGCCGCGCGCAGGGAAGGCGCAGCGCCCGACGCGCTCAAAGCGATTTTGAGCAAGGTTGGCGACGCGGAGAAACTCCTCAAAAACACCGCCTACGGCTCCTGCGTGTTCGCCAACAAACCCGGCGACGGCAGCGCGCGCGAGCAGGCAGCTTCCAGCCAGCGTGTGCTCGGCGGCTCGGCAAACATCTGCTATGAATATGCCACCAAGCGCTATCGCAGCAATTGCATCAACTGGGGCATTCTGCCCTTTACGCTGCCCGCCGGTGCAAGCTTTCCGTATGAAGTGGGCGACCATGTGTTTGTGCCAAACGTGCGCGAAGCCATCGAGCAGAAGAAGGACACACTTTCCGCCACCGCGATCAAGCAGGACGGCACGACGGAGACGATCACGCTCAACCTGCCACCGCTGACGCAGGACGAGCGCGAGATTTTGCTCGAAGGATGCCTGATGAATTACTACGCCGCGCGCGCGGGCAAGTAAGCGGGAAGCAAAGTAACAGCCGAAATGAAACGGATATGGATTTGATCAAGATGAAAACCCCGCTCGTCGAGATGGATGGCGACGAGATGACCC
>JAQVML010000365.1 GCA_028703645.1 Eubacteriales bacterium | reverse complement strand
GCGGACACGAGAGCGTCAAGTCCGCCATTGTTGAAGATATGGCGCTGGCCGATCAACTGCGCCGCGCGGGCATTCCGTTTCAAATCTTCGTTGGCGATGGAGACGTTTCGTTTCGCATGTATCCTGCGGGGATTGGCTCGCTTTGGCAGGGGTTTTCGAAAAATCTCGCAACCGGCGCCGCGAAAACGCCCGTGTGGCTGTTTTTCCTTGTCGCGCTATTCATCGCTTCGATCACCTCTGTTCCGCTCAACTTGTCGTATTCGCTCGCGGGCGGTTCACCGCTCGTCTGGCTCTATGCCGCGCTATATGGCGTTTGGGTCGTGATTTTGTTTTTCATCAGCGCGCGAATTGGCAAGTTTCATCCGCTCGCAGTGTTGTTCTATCCTCTGGCGCTGATCGTTTTCTACGCCGTATTCATTCATTCGTTTCTCATTCGCCTGTTTCACGGAAAAGTGAAGTGGAAAGGACGAGCCATTGAGCTCGAACCGTAACGCATGCAAATATTCTTTTTGAGTATGCCCGTCACTATACTGCTGATCTTCGCGGTCTGGGGTATTGTCCCGCTCCTGCTGGCGTACCTCTGTTTAAAGATTCCCGACCGATTCTTTGAACCGACCCGCTTTCTCTGGCGCGAGCATCGTTTTGAGCGCGAAGGCAGGCTGTATGAGCGCGTGTTTCAAATTCGCCGCTGGAAGCATCTTTTGCCGGATGGCGGCGGTGTTTGGAAAAAACGCAGCTACAAAAAGCGAAACCTGAGCGATTATTCGCAAGAGAATCTGCACAGGTTCTTGATTGAGACCTCGCGCGGAGAGCTGACGCACTGGCTCGGCATTCTGCCCTTTTGGGTGTTTGGTCTGTTTGCCCCGCCGCAGGTCATTTGGATCATGCTGCTCTACGCGCTCGTCGTCAACATTCCCTGCATCCTTGCGCAGAGATACAATCGCCCCCGCGTCTACGCGCTCTACAAGCGGCGCTATCCCGACGCAATATAACCAAAACACAATCAAAAAGTGCAATCAAAAAATCCCGCCGGTATCTGGTCGACGGGATTTTTGTTTGCCAGTAGTTTTTAAACACCGCTTATTCGATGCTGCCCGTATGCGCGAGCTCCAAGAATACCTCAACCCAGTGCGGATCGAACTGTGATCCTGCGTTTTTTTGAATCTCGCCAATGCATTGATCAAACGACATCGCGCCGCGATATGGCCGACAGGATCGCATCGCGTCATACGCGTCCGCTATTGCAATCACGCGCGCCCCATCCGGGATATCGCTTCCTCCGCATCCATCGGGATAGCCTCTTCCGTCGTATCGCTCGTGATGATGGCGCACGATCGGCCAAATTCTGCTGCCCGGATCGAGCGGACGAATGATATCCGCTGCCAGCGCGCTATGCTGCTTGATGGTATCGTATTCCTCAATCGTGAGCTTTCCCGCTTTTTGTACAATCGAGTCTGGAATGCAGATCTTTCCGATATCGTGCAGCTTTGCGGCCCACTGCAAATCGATATAACGATCATTGATCCCGTAATAAACTTCAAAGAGTTTGCAGGAAATCTCGCTGACGCGCTTGCTGTGCCCGTTGGTGTAGAGATCCCGCGCTTCCAATAGATTGGAGAGCATCTCCATACTCGTCATCATCAGGCTGTGATACTTTTCTTTGAGCGTGTCGTGCGCGATCTCTTGCATCCGCTGATATGCTGCGTTTGCTTCCTCCGCTTTTCGCCGCTCGGTGATATCCCGCGAAACGACCGTGACGCCTTGCAGCTCATTCTCTTCATCAAACACCGCGGAGTAGACATTTTCGTAAAATTTATCGTTAGCGGTGTCCGTCACCATTCGGCTGATCGCGTTGCCCTTGTGCGTTTTGAGATAGTTCAGCGCGCGGACGACTTTTTCGCGCGAGCTTTCCTTGTGGCAATTGATGATGCTATGCCCCAGAAGGTTTTCCCGCTTGATATTGCGAATCCGTTCGGCAGCGTCGTTGACAAACAAGATGGTTCCCTCCGCATCCGAAAGGACAATGCCGTCTTGCGTTTGTTGTAAAACCAACTTGTATAAGTTGTCCTGCAATTTGCTCTCCATCTGATGCCTTTCTGCCAAATACTACGCGTCAAATGTGTAACATCATCATCGTGTCACCAATAACGATAAAAATTATCGTTAATATTACTATAAAATGAAGTGTTGATTTATGCAATAGTAATTGATGTTTTAATATGAAAACTTTTCATTCTGGTTCAAATTCCAAAATTACTGTTTTATATGATTTCATGCGATTGAAATGTTCTTTTCCGAAGCAAACAAAAAAGCATCGGCGGAGCCCCATCCCAGAGCGCTCCGCCGACGCATTGTTTTGTCGATTTTAAAAGCCAAATTGTCTAAATCGGTCTCTCCTAAAAGAAAAACAAACCGATCGCGCTCGGGCCGACATGCGAGGCCGTGCAAGGCTCGAAATAGTCGACCGAGACCTCGACATCGGGATAGCGTTCCACGATGTCCGCCGCGAGCAGATGCGCCTCATCCTCGCAGCCGGTGTGCGTGATTCCTACCTGCCTGTTCTCCTCCGTCGGCACATGCAGCCGTTCAAACAGCTCCAGCAGGGCTTTGATCGCCTTCTTGCGGCCTAAAATCTTTTGGTCGAGCACGAGTCTGCCCTCTTCGTCGCCCTTTAAGATGGGCTTGAGGTGTACGATGCTGCCCGCCAGCGCCGCGCTGCCGGAGATGCGCCCGCCGCGCTTGAGAAAGTTTAGGTCGTCCACCATGATGTGCGAATGGATCTCGT
>JAQVML010000364.1 GCA_028703645.1 Eubacteriales bacterium | reverse complement strand
CTACAACCTGTACCTCGTGGAGGGCGCGGACAAGAGCAAGTTCGACGCGCTGAATATCCCCACGAGCGGCACGTTTGACGACTTGATCCACAACGTGGATATCATGCTGGACAGCAGCCCCGGCGGTGTTGGCATCCAGAACAAAGCGCTCTATGAAAAAGCGGGCGTGAAGGCCGTGTTTCAGGGCGGCGAAAAAAACGCGGTTGCGGACGTGTTCTTTCACGGCTATGCAAACTATGAGTTGGGCCTAAACAAGGACTATCTCAAGCTGACCAGCTGCAATACCACGGGCCTCATCCGCTCGGTGGACTGCCTTGATCGTGCGTTCGGCGTCGACCGTGTGGCGATTACGATCATTCGTCGCGTGGCGGACCCCGGCGATTATCATCGGGGACTCACCAACGCGCTGCAGATCGACAAAGCGCCTTCCCATCAGGCGGTCGACCTCATGACGATCATGCCGCATGTCGAGGCGACGGGCATCCTTGTGCATACGCCGGTGACCCACGGGCACATCATCACGGTGCTTGCGCATGGCAAGCAGAAGATTACCAAGGAGATGGCGCTGGAAACGTTCCAGAAGCACCCGCGCATCCGCGTGGTGTCCATCGACGAAGGCTTCCTCGGCAACGCGAGCCTCTTTAAGTATGCGCGCGATCTGGGCAATGCGCGCGGCGATATGTACGAGATCGGCCTTTGGTCGGATTCGATCGTGGAATCGGGCGACAACATCATGTACGCCATCAACATTCCACAGGAGAGCGTGACCATTCCCGAGACCATCGACGCCATCCGCGCGGCTTGCGGCATGCAGCAAACACGCGAAGCGGGCACCGCGAAGACGAACGAATACCTCAACATCGGCAGATTCAAATAAACAGGAGAAATCAATCCAACTAGCACGTCTGGAGGCGAACCATGCGCTTTGGAATCAACACGCTCGACGAATTTGACCTCGTTGGCAAGACGGTGCTCTGCCGCGTGGATATCAACCAGCCGGTCGATCAAAAGATGGGCACGCTCAAGAGCATCAATCGCATTCGCGCTTGCGTGCCGACCGTGCGGGAACTCAGCGAGCGCGGGGCAAAGGTTGTGTTGCTTGCGCATCAGGGCTCGGATATCGAGTATAAAAACTTTTATACTACCGCGCCGCACGCCCTGGTGCTCTCCGATCTACTAGGAAAAGACGTGCGCTTTGTTGACGACGTGACCGGCCCCGCCGCGCGGGACGCGATCCGTTCACTGCAAAACGGGGATATTCTGCTGCTGGACAATGTGCGCTTTTGCGCAGAGGAGCAGACGCTCTTTGAAATGAAGCTCAATCTTACGCACGAGCAACAGGCGAGGACACAGGTGGTAACAAAGCTCGCACCGCTCGCGGACCTATATGTCTGCGATGCGTTTGCCGCGGCGCACAGGGATCAACCCTCGCTCTGCGGATTCGAGCAGGTGTTGCCCAGCGCGATGGGGCGGCTCTTTGAGCAGGAGTTTTGCGTGATCTCCGGCGTAATGGAGTCTCCCGCGCGTCCTTGCGTCTTCGTGCTTGGTGGCGCGAAGGTGTCCGATGCGTTTTTGATGATGGAGACGGTGCTGAACAAGGGCGCGGCGGACACGGTTTTGACCGGGGGACTGGTTGGAAACATACTGCTCGCGGCAAAAGGCGAACAAATCGGCAGCGCGAGTTTGGATTTTATCGTCCGCTCGAATTACGGTGCGTTCATCGAGTCCTCCAAATCGCTGCTTGCGCGGTTTGGCGACAAGATCGTGCTGCCGCTCGACGGCGCGTATCTCGACGCGGAGGGACACCGCAAAGAAGCGAGCATCGGCGCCATTCCGCTGGATGCGGGATTGCTGGACATCGGCAAAGAGACGGCAAAGCGGTATGAAGAGCTCATACGCCCCGCAAAAACCGTGTTTGTCAACGGCCCGATGGGTGTGTTTGAAAAGCCGGAGACGGAATACGGCACAAAGTCTGTCTGGCTGGCGCTGGCGGACACGAGCGCGTATACCGTTTTAGGCGGCGGGGACAGCATCACCGCCACGGAGCAGTATGGGCTTGTGGACAAGATGGGCTATCTCTGCACCGGCGGCGGCGCGCTGATTCGCTTCTTAACGGGCGAAGAGTTGCCCGTTGTCAAGGCGCTGCGTTTTGCCGCAAAAACGTTTTCTGCGGATCATCCAAAGGAGTAACGGTTGGTATGGAGTTCGAATTAGGGTTTGGATCTGGTACGCAAACGCTCACGGTGCCGGATGAAAATCTGGTTTGTGTGTTGCTGCCAAACGCGGTTCCGCCGGGGTTGACCGGCGAAGATGAGGTTGCGCGCGCGATGGCGAACCCCATCGGCACCCCGCGCCTGCGGGAGATCGTCCATCCCGGTGAGACGGTCGCGATTGTGACGAGCGATAGCACGCGCCCGCTGCCGAGCGGCGCGATTTTGCCGCAACTGCTGGACGAACTCTATGAAGCGGGCATTCAAAAGCAGGATATCACCGTGGTATTCGGCCTCGGCAGCCACAGAAAGCAAACGCAGGACGAGCAGCGAAAGCTCGTCGGCTCTCGCGCTTTTTCGGAGGTTCGGTGCATCGACGGGGACGCCTCGGACTGCATCCGCTTCGGCAAAACCAGCCGCGGGACTCCCGTGGACATCGTTCGCACGGTTGCGCGGGCAGATCGTAGAATCTGCCTCGGCAATATCGAGTATCACTATTTTGCGGGCTATTCCGGTGGAGCAAAGGCGATTATGCCCGGCGTCAGCACGCGCGCCGCGATTCAGGCGAACCACAGCAGAATGGT
>JAQVML010000363.1 GCA_028703645.1 Eubacteriales bacterium | reverse complement strand
CTGAAAGTGTTTGGGAAAAATGAGCAGATCGTATGGATTAATTCATAGTAAAGAGGCGGGTGGACGTCTTGCGTTTGATTATAATAGACTTTATCATATGCAAAGCCTTCACCCGGCTGAACCGTTACATATTCAAAGAAAACAGAGTGACCCAACCAGTGATTAAACTGGGCAGTATTCAAGCCGTCGGAAGGAGCCCCCTCATAGAGGAATGCTCCATCGTAACTGTTTGATAAACCGTATGTATATAGTTCATCAACGTGATATGAAGTTTTTTTATCGCCATAATATGCAAAGATCGCCAACTGGCATAGAATCATGAATACTAATACGATTGACGTTATTGTTGCTTGCTTACCCGCGTCTCTCATACAAATTGTTTTTCTCCAACAATCCACTCGAATCTATCGTTCGAAATATTTCGGTTCATTTCTGTTGTTCGCAATAAATTTTTACGTTATCTCCAACATCGCCTGTTTACGAAGATTTCGCACACGTATATTTGTTATCCTGTCGCTGATTTTTTCTTGTAATCCGCTTTACGCCCGTACCGTCATTTTATGTCCCGATCGAAAAGCCGTCAATGGTGAATACTAAAAACCTTATCTTTGTGTCCTCTTTTTCTTGACCGTTCCAGTCTTCCAGCATTCTGGATGTTCTACCATTGCCATCCAAAAAGGGATGTGTTGTAACAAGATGAAAATGAGCGATTACCGCGCGAATCAACTCACCCCAACTTTTGACGGAGAGCCTATTCGTCAATAACTATTTCGCTAATATTGCACAAAAAAGCTCCCCCTTGCGGAGGAGTTGATAAGAAACGCTGGGTTCGCTTACGCAAACGCGTGATAGATGGCCTTGACCGCGGTGTTGAGATCGTCGTTTTCAATACCGACGATGATGTTCATCTCGGATGAACCCTGGTCGATCATGCGGACGTTGACGCCCGCCTCGTAAAGCGCGCCAAAGAGCCGCGCCGCAACGCCGAGAGAGCGAATCATGCCCTTGCCGACGGTAGCGACCAGCGCCATGTTGGAATGCACCTCGATGCTCTGCGGCTCGCAGTCCCGCTGAATCTCGCGCAGCACCTGCTCCAAGTGTTCCTTGAGTTTGGTCTCCTGAACCACGAGGCTCATGGTGTCGATTCCGCTCGGCACATGCTCAAAGGAGATGTTGTAGCGATCCAGCACGCGAAGCAAACGATAGCCAAAGCCGACCTCGTTGTGCATGTTGTCTTTATACACGGTGATGACCGTAAATCCTTTGCGTCCCGCGACGCCGGTGAGCACGCCCTCGCGCTTGTAATACTTTAAAAACGCATCTGGAATGACCATTGTGCCCTCGTCCTCCGGACGATTCGTATTGCGCACATTGATCGGAATTTGCGCGCGGCGAACCGGGAAGATGGAATCCTCGTGCAGCACGGTGGCGCCCATATAGCTCAGCTCTCGCAGTTCCGAATACGTCACCACGGAGATCACCTTGGGGTTTTCAACAATGCGCGGGTCCGCCATCAGAAATCCGCTTACGTCGGTCCAGTTTTCGTAGACGTCCGCCTGCACCGCGCGGGCCACGATTGCGCCCGTGATGTCGCTGCCACCGCGGGAAAAGGTCTTGATGCTGCCGTCGCGCTTTCTGCCGTAAAAACCGGGCACGACGACGTTTTGCGTCTCCGCAAGCTTCTGCGTCCACTTCTGTGTGGTCTCGTCGTCATAGGTTCCGTCCGCATGGAAGCTGATCAGTTCCGCCGCGTCGTAAAAATCAAACCCCAGATAGTCCGCAAGCAGAAGGCCGCTTAAGTATTCTCCGCGGCTTGCGATATAGTCCTCGCTCGCTCCCGAGAGAATGTTTTTCTTGATGGCCGCAAGCTCCTGCGCGATATTGGTCTTTAATCCCAGCTCTTTTTCAATGCCGACATAGCGCTCGGATATCTGCTCATACGTATCGTCAAACGACAGTCCGTTGGAGTTTTTGGCATAGCAAAGATACAGCAAATCGGTAATCTTTTCGTCTCCGGGGAAGCGTTTGCCCGGCGCGGAGGGTACCACGTACTTACGCGCCTTGTCGGCCAAAATGATATTCTTGACCTTTGTGAAGTTCTCGGCGCTGCAGAGGCTTGTTCCGCCGAATTTGACTGTTTTGACCGCCATTGGTTTTCCCCCGTTTCTAATGCGTCAGCCGCGTGCGATGCCGCACGTCGCTGTTAACTACCCGTCTGTATCCCGCTGTTGTCGTTTATTTCTTTTCCAGTGAGCGACACTCGAGATAATAGCGCTTCTCGTTCGCTTCGCCCATAGAAAACGTCTTTCTCGGCAGAGCGCCATCGTAGATGACGGTGGAGAAAAACTCGCTCTTTTGCATGGCGGGCAGCAAAAAGCCGATTGCGCCGCCTTTTTTCGCGAGCTCCTTGACCACGTCCGCGCCGTGAATATAGTCGATTTCGCAACCACAAATCTCCTCAACCGCCTCGTCCAGCGCGGCCTGCAGCGTACCCACCGCAAGCTGCGACTTCGGGCAATTCACGATGAACGCGCCTTCCACCTCACCGGTGATAAAGGGCAGGATATGCGTGTCTCCACCCTGCGCGCAAGGCATACGGCCAAGCTCAACGCGCGCGCAATCGTTTTGTGCCTTCAGGCAGCGGAGTATGGTCTCGATTGCGCGGTTTCCGCTCGCGCCGAACACGACACGGTGAATCGGCTCAAAAACGATGCCTTCGTCATGCACGTTTTCCACCTCGACCAGCGCGTAGCGGGCGGGCTGATCCGCGCGCTCCCTCTCCGGCAAGCTCTACTTGATCTT
>JAQVML010000362.1 GCA_028703645.1 Eubacteriales bacterium | reverse complement strand
TCGTTTGATTAGCGGTTTCGCAGGAATGCGGGAACGTCCAGTTTGCTCTTGGGCTTTTCCTGATAGTCTCTGCGAATATCGTTTTCGCTGAAGACCGGCTCCTGCCGCTGCTGCGGAATCGGGGCCGCCACCGGCTCGTCCGTCATAATCGGACGACGCGGCGCATAGGAAGCGGACGCATACTGCTGCGGCTGCGGCTGGCGCATCGGCTGCTGATACTGCGGCTGCGTCGGATACGGCTGCGGCTGAGCTTGGGTGGGGTACGGCTGCGGTTGGGGCTGCGGTTGCGCCATCGGCTGCTGATTGGCACCCATGCCGGTGCTGCCATATGGCGAGCGGAAGGTGCTGAACGCGCCAAAACCCGGTACGCCCTGAATGCTGTTGACACGATCCGGACGGTCAAATCCGGTCGCAATAACGGTGATGCGGAGCGCATCGCCCATCGCTTCGTCAATATCCGCACCGAAGATGATGTTCGCTTCGGGATCGACATTTTCGCTGATGAGTTCCGCGGCTTCGTTGACCTCGAGCAGGCTCAGGTCCGGGCCACCCGTGATATTCATCAGCACGCCGCGCGCGCCGTTGATGCTGGTTTCAAGCAGAGGACTTTCAATGGCCTGGCGGGCCGCTTCCGCCGCGCGCTTTTCGCCGCTGGCGTTACCAATGCCCATGTGCGCAAGGCCTTTTTCACGCATGATGGTCTTGACGTCCGCAAAGTCGAGGTTGATCATGGCCGGAACCGCGATGAGGTCCGAAATGCCCTGAATACCTTGGCGGAGCACGTCGTCCGCTACCCTTAGCGCGTCCGGCAGACTCGCGCGACCGACGAGATCGATGAGTTTATCGTTGGGAATCGTAATCAGCGTATCCACGGCGGGCTTAAGCGAAGCGATGCCGATCTCGGCGTTGCGCATACGCACCTTGCCTTCAAACGTGAAAGGCTTGGTCACGACCGCGATGGTCAGAATGCCAAGTTCTTTGGCGCACTCGGCAACGATGCTGGTAGCCCCCGTGCCTGTGCCGCCGCCCATACCGGCGGTGATAAACGCCATATCGGTGCCGCGCAGCGCTTCAACGATCTGCTCGCGGCTCTCGTCCGCGGCCTTACGGCCCACTTCGGGGTCCGCGCCCGCGCCGAGACCTTTGGTCAGCTTTTCGCCGATCTGAATCTTGGTTGGCGCTTTTGCAAGAAACAGCGCCTGCTTATCGGTATTGATGGCGATGAACTCTACGCCGCGCAAGCCATACTGCACCATGCGATTGATGGCGTTACAGCCCGCGCCTCCCACGCCGATGACTTTAATCTGCGCAAAAGAGGTGTTGTCGAAATCCGGTTCAAACATTGTTTGTCCCCCTTATTTGGTAAAAAGGTTACGAAGCCTGTCCATCAGCGTGCCCGGCGACGTGTTGGTTACAATGTCGTCGCTGGTTGCGCGTAAAACAAAATCAAGCGCCGCAAAACAGCTCGTGTAATTCGGCGTATCCATATCCGCAACCCAAGGCGTGTCCCGCTGGATTTCCAGCTGCAATCCACGCTTGAGATAGTCGATACCGCCCTTCATCATGGCGATTCCGCCGCCGGTGAGATAGGTAATAGGGCTCGCTTCCGGCGAAATGCCCATCTCCTTGAGCGCCGCGCGAATCAGGGTGACCAATTCGCCCGCCCGCGCTTCTAATATGAGCTCGATCGCCGCGTGATCCACGCGCTTTGCGCCCGTGGGTGTGCGCACGATCTCGGTGCTACTCAAGGGTTCCTGTAAAAAGACAAACCGTCTTTTCACCTGCTCCGCCGTTTCCAGCGGTATATCCAGCCCGAAGGCGAGATCGCTTGATAAATGCTTTCCACCGATATCGATGGTACGAATATCGGTGAGCGCCGCGTTTTCTACAATTGACACATCCGTGTGCGTGTAGCCAACGTCGATCAGGATCGCGGGGCGCACGCGCTCTTTTTCGGGAATGATCGCAAGCGCCGCGCATAGCTGGGACGAAACGCTCATGGAAATCTCGATATCGAGCGGAGCAAGCGCCTGCTCCATGGCGCGGACAAACTCTTCCTGCACATACATGTGCGAAACGAGCGCGCCGAGTTCTTCGGTCTTCGCGCCCGTTGGGAGAGCGGAAGACACCGCCCCGCCAACCGTAAAGGAGACGGGCGTGCTATGCATGAGCACATATCCACTCAACTTTACCTTTTTGAGGGAAAGCGAAATGACGTCGTCGATATCCTCCGCCATCACGCGCTTGCCGCGGTTTCCGATCGGCAGCGTGGCTTCGGTCAGGATAATCTTGCTAAACGGAGCGGGGACGCTGATTGCCGCCTCCCGGATGCGCATGCGCGCTTCCTGTTCCGCCTTGGAAACCGACTCGACAATCGCGTTGTGAAGCGAGCGATGATCCGCAAACACGCCGCCCTGATACCCGTTATACGGGCACACCGAAACGCCGTGTACGGTAATGCCATCGTGATTGACAAAACTGCCACACAGACAGACGATCTTGGAACTTCCGATGTCCAGCACCGCAGCCGGCTTCAAGGCAGTCTCCTCCGCTTACTTTGCAACATACACTGCGATATTATATCACAGCGTACGAAAATGGCGCAACCTAAGATCATTGTTTCATAATTGTTCGTATTTCCGTCATGGTTCCTTTTTTTCGCCCTAGCGGTTGTGCTGCATCTCCGAATCAAACACAACCCGTGGTTGCGTTTTTTAGCGGGAAACCAGCCGCTCTCTCTCGCTTTTTTCCAGTCGAGCGTTACTTTTTCTCCCTAGCCTGTTTTTGCCGGATCGCACGTAGCGCAATCAGCC
>JAQVML010000361.1 GCA_028703645.1 Eubacteriales bacterium | reverse complement strand
TCGACCACGCGGGGCCCTGTCCCTTGTCATTGGTGGTGTACGGGCAGGTCGGCGCGCTGCCGCCGTAGATGGAGGAGCAGCCCGTCGCGTTGGCAATCACCATGCGATCGCCGAACAGCTGCGTAACGAGCTTGACATAAGGCGTCTCGCCGCAGCCTGCGCATGCGCCGCTGAACTCGAAGAGCGGCTTTTTGAACTGGCTGCCCTTAACCGTCGCGGTGTTGAGCTCCAGATTCTTTTCAGGCAGTTTTGCGAAGTAGTTCCAATTGTCTTCTTCCTTCTCGATGGCGTCCGTAAGCGGGCGGAACTCCAGCGCCTTGACCTTCGCCGGGCAAACGTCGATGCAGTTGCCGCAACCGGTGCAGTCCCACGGGCTGACCTGAATACGGAATTCGTAGTTTTCAAAGCCCTTGCCCTGTGCCTTCTTGGTTACAAAGCCAGCGGGAGCCGCCGCTTTTTCTTCCGCGGTGACAAGCGCCGGACGGATGACAGCGTGCGGGCAGGCAAGCGAGCACTGGTTGCACTGAATGCAGTTTTCGGGAATCCAACGGGGTACGTCTACCGCGATGCCGCGCTTTTCGTACTTGGTCGTGCCGGTCGGAACCGTGCCGTCCGCGCTGAACTTCGAAACAGGCAGCTTGTCGCCTTCTTGCGCCAGAACCGGCCCGATGAAGTCCACAAAATACGGATCGTCGGTGGTCTTAATCGCCACGGCGCCGTCGGTTGCCGTTGCCCAAGATTCGGGATACTTGACTTCTTCCAGCGCGTTGACGCCGAGATCGATCGCTTCCCAGTTCATCTTGACGACATTGTCGCCCTTCTTGCCGTAGGACTTCTTGGCGGCTGCTTTCATGTATTCGATGGCTTCGTCAACGGGAATCACGTTTGCGAGTTTGAAGAACGCGCTCTGCATGATCGTGTTGATGCGTCCGCCCATGCCGACTTCGCGGGCGAGCTTGATCGCGTCGATGTTGTAGAAGCGCAGCTTCTTCTTGGCGATGGCCTGCTTCAGGGAAGCGGGCAGTTCGCATTCCATCTCGGCGAGCGTCCACGGGCTGTTGAGCAGGAACACGCCGCCTTCTTTAATGCCTTCCGCAACCGCATAACGCGTGACGTAAGAGGGGTTGTGGCAGGCGACGAAGTCCGCGTGGTCGATCAGATACGGGCTCTGAATCGGCTTCTTGCCAAAGCGCAGATGGGAAACGGTCAGACCGCCGGACTTTTTCGAGTCGTAGGCGAAATAGCCCTGAACATACAGCGACGTGTGATCGCCGATGATCTTGATGGAGTTTTTGTTTGCGCCAACCGTACCATCCGAGCCAAGTCCGAAGAACTTGCAGGCGATGGTTCCTTCCGGTGAGGCGTTCACTTGGTGGCGAATTGCCAGCGAGGTGTTGGTCACGTCGTCGTTGATGCCGACGGTGAAGTGATTCTTCGGCTGCTTTGCTTCCGCATTTGCGAACACCGCGTCCACCATGGACGGCGTGAATTCTTTGCTGCCGAGGCCGTAGCGTCCGCCGAAGACTTCGATGTCTTTGTGACCGGTTTCGATCAGTGCGTTGAGCACATCCTGATACAGCGGTTCACCGAGGGAGCCGGGCTCCTTCGTGCGATCCAGCACCGCAAGGCGCTTGACGCTCTTGGGAAGCGCATCCACAAACTTGGCGGCGACAAATGGACGATACAGGCGTACTTTGAGTACGCCGAACTTCGCGCCGTTCTTGTTGAGGTATTCGATGGTCTCTTCCGCAACGTCCGCGCCACTGCCCATGAGAACCAGAACGGTCTCTGCATCGGGTGCGCCGACATAGTCAAAGAGGTTGTATTTACGTCCCGTGAGTTTGCCGACTTCGTCCATATAGTGCTCGACGATGGCCGGAACCGCCTCGTAATACTTGTTGGCTGCTTCGCGGCCCTGGAAGTAGATGTCCGGGTTCTGCGCTGTGCCGCCCTGATGCGGATGATTGGGATTCAGTGCACGTGCGCGGAACGCCTTGACCGCATCCGTATCAAGGAGCTTGCCCATGTCTTCATAGTCGATTGCTTCAATCTTGGAGACTTCGTGAGAGGTGCGGAAGCCGTCAAAGAAGTGTACGAATGGTACGCTGCTCTTGATGGCGGAGAGGTGCGTGACCAGCGCGAGGTCCATGACCTCCTGAACAGAGGCGGAGGCGAGCATGGCAAAACCGGTCTGGCGGCAGCTCATTACGTCGGAATGATCGCCGAAGATCGAGAGCGAGTGCGCGGCGAGTGCGCGGGCACTCACATGGAACACACCCGGCAGAAGTTCACCAGAGATCTTGTACATGTTCGGGATCATGAGCAGCAAGCCCTGAGAAGCGGTAAATGTCGTGGTCAGCGCGCCCGCTTTGAGAGAGCCGTGCACTGCGCCTGCGGCGCCGCCTTCGCTCTGCATTTCTGCGATGCGAACCTGCTGTCCGAAAAGGTTGGTTCTTCCGTTTGCCGACCAATCGTCCGCAACTTCTGCCATGGGAGAAGACGGCGTGATCGGGTAAATCGCTGCTACGTCGGAAAACGCATACGCAACATGCGACGCGGCGGTATTACCGTCGATTGTCATGGTTTTTGCCATTTGGTGGATGCCTCCTTAGATATGTATGGAATCGGGTTTACCCATTGATTACCACCTGATATTATATCGCCAGCCGCGCATACTGTCAATGAAACCGATATCTGGTAACCGAATAAAATGCAGGATTTTCATTCATTTTACATTTCAGAAACCGATTTATCGAAATTGAATTGCAGGAATCCCTGCAAGTATTATTTTTTAGCGCGACTAAAACCGTTTTTATATACAAACAAG
>JAQVML010000010.1 GCA_028703645.1 Eubacteriales bacterium | reverse complement strand
TCGACCGTACCGCACTCAGAAGCAATGTTCTTGCGCTCCAGTCGCGTCTGAGCAGCGGTTGTATGCTGATGGCAGTGGTCAAAGCGGACGCATACGGGCACGGTGCGGTTTTCATCGCACGGGAGCTGCATGCGCTTGACGTAAAGTCCTTTTGTGTAGCATCCGTAACGGAGGGAGTGGAGCTGCGAACGCATAATATCCGGGGAGAAATTCTGGTGCTTGGCTATACGCATCCAGCGCAGTTTGGCCTTCTGCGTCGCTATCACCTCACGCAAACCGTAATCGATTCCACCTATGCCGCGCTGCTGGATGGATACGGCAAACCCCTTACTGTACAGATTGCTCTCGATACCGGCATGCATCGTTTAGGAGAACCATGCGAGCGAATCGACGAAATTCAGCGCATATTCCAATACCGCAATCTCAAAATCAGCGGTGTCTACTCTCATCTCTGCGCAGACGATACCGCTTCTCCAAAAGATCGGGCGTTTACCCTTCTGCAGGTGCAAAGGTTCCAACAGACGGTTTCCTTGCTCCAAGCGGCCGGCTGCGCCTGTGCCAGGGTTCATCTGCAGGCAAGCTATGGGTTGTTGAACTATCCGGAACTTGCGGGTGATGTTGTCCGCGCCGGCATTGCGCTTTACGGCACGCTAAGCACGCGCGCGGATACCGAGCGCTGCGCAGTTCCGCTGGAGCCGGTATTGTCGTTAAAAGCGCGTGTTGCCTTAATCCGGGACTTGCGCACGGGCGAAGCGGCCGGATACGGCCTGCTGCACGTTGCCGAGCGGGATTCTAAAATCGCCGTTCTTTCAATTGGATACGCAGATGGACTTCCGCGTTCCTTGTCCTGCGGGATCGGCAGTGTTTTGATCGATGGGAAGAGAGCTCCCATCATTGGATGTATTTGCATGGATCAAACGCTTGTCGATATTACAGATATTCCTAATGTCTCGTCAGGAGACATTGCGGTACTGATCGGCAGATCCGGAGATGCAGAGATAACAGCCTGCGATCTTGCGGAGCAAGCGGGAACTATATCCAACGAAATCCTGAGCCGCCTTGGTAAACGGCTGGAGCGCATCGTTGTACCTTGAGCTAATATCTCCGTCTTTTTAACCGCCTATGCGTCGCTTGTCGAGCAATAAAGTCACGCTTCATAGGTTCGATAGTCCAAAATCGAGCTGCTTGCAATACAATGTTAACTACCGCTTCTCGTTCTGCACCCAGCCGGAAGAAATCGCGCGATTGTATCAATTCGTGAAAGTTTAGCCACAAAGGCACGCGAAGTGATACCATTTCGCGTGCCTTATTCTATATCGTTTTTTTCATCCGCAGTTGAAATTTCAATCTCATTAGCCTTGATGATTATTCCCGGCGAATCGACTGCAATAAATCCCGTCCGCACAACGTTTCTTGATACCTGACGCCGGTTGAATTTATCCCGATCAACGGGAATCAACCGCATTCAGTGCTATTTTCTTTTCATAAACATCATCATATATGTCAGAATACGATATGCCAAGAAATTTATCATTCAGCACGCTTTTCAATCGTGTCGCTGTTTCGTCATGAATGGTTCCATATGCGCATCTGAACAGCTCGGCTTGCTGAAGCGGCGCCAGAACATAATCATCGAAATGATGAACGAATACTTCCGGTTTGAAATCTGCTGGGAAAGCCTCCTCCAGCGCAACTCCGACATCAATGGAATCGCTCTCGTTCTCCAAAAGTACAATCTTCTGAATCCGCATCGGCCCCATACCCGCGTTTTGAATGCTGACGCGTATCTCGCTGCCGCTCACGCGCTGAAGCACGTTGCAAAACGGTCTCACGCTCTTTCGGCTATGGCTTCGCTGAAACGCGAGGCTCAGCGCGGAAAACGTGATCGCTCCAAGCGCCATGATCGACGTTGCGAGAACCAGCGCCCCTGCCATGTCCATAGACTTACTTCCTTTCCGATCCGCTATCAATTCTCTTGAATGACCCGATCAACTCCAGCCGTAGATGGAAAGCCTTTACTCGGCGAACTCTGTTCTTTTTGAATATATTGGATGTACTCATAGTTATCCGGGCAATCGGCATACGTCTGCATAAACTCATACACCTGCTGATGGAAATACGCCTGCGCCTCGTGCATCGTCATTCCCTCTTTGGCATAGATCGGGTTGCTGAGCACAACCGTTCTTGCTGGGGCTTGGATGAACCGTAACAGACCTCTTCTCTTGCGAAATGTCGTCGCCATCGCGACGACGGGCAGGTGGAACTTCACAGGATACTTAAACGACGCATCCGGAAACGGGCGAATGCCGGTGTAATACGGCCAGATATGCGCCTCCGGATAGATGGCGATGCACGCGCCCTGCTTGCCCCGGATTTCGAGCGCATCGATAAACCTGCGAAGGCAGGAGACCGAGTTTGGTACCGGAATTGCGCCGACCATCTGCACGACGGTTCGGATACCCCGGATCGACACAGCGTCCGGGTTTGCAACGACGTATGTCCGTTTATGTGCGGCAACGACATGCGGCAAGAACGAATCGCTCCAGTGCGCGTGATTCCCGTAGAGGTAAAAGCCGCCCTTGATCTGACGAAGCGCCTTGCGATTGACGAATTTCGTTCCGTTGATCACGCGGATATAGATCCAAACCAGCGGATACGCGATGAGGTAATACAGCAACCATGCACTCACGCGAAACGGCAGCCTGTCATGAACGTACGGAAACTTCGCGTCCACTTCCTTCGTTTTGATATTCGTCCCAGCAAAGTCCTCCGTCAAATCCGAATAGTAGATCACTCTGTTCTTGTTTGATTGCAACATAAAACATCATCTCCATCTGATCCATACAGGCTTCCGAATCAAATTTACTCGCAAATTGCGCGTATTCCTTCCCCAGCGCCGCTTTTTCCGCGGGGTGCTCCAGCCAGTAATCGATCTTACCCGCAAGGTCGCCAGCGTCATCCATACGGAAGAGATTCTCCGGCGATAACGCGAAGCATCTTGTCGCACTCTTGGGGGAATCCGACGAAAGAATCACATTTCCGCACGCCATCGCTTCCAGGCATGCAATCCCTTCTGCCTCGTACCGCGCAGGATGAACGTAAAGGTCGGCAAAGTTGAGCAGCTGCGTCATCTCCTCCCGCGAGAAGAAACCAAAGAGCGGTTGAATGGGCAAGCGCTGATTTGCATACGCTTTCAGGCTCTTTTCCAGCGGCCCGCTGCCGGCAAAGATCAGCTGAATCTGATCGCGATGCTTCGAGCGGCTCACGCCGTCAATGAGTACCTTGTGGGATTTCTCCCTGCTGTATCTGCCGGTGTACAGGATGACGAACCGGTCGCGATACGGCTCCGGTTTTTTAACCTGCTTTGGAAAAAATGCCGCTCCGACGCCGTTGGATATGACGCAGTGCGGCTTCGGCTTCGTATTGGATTCAAACAGGTCGCACATCATCTGGCTGACATAATGCACGCAAGCGCAGTCCTGATAGAGCAGTCGATAGTAGGCTTCGTACGTCAGGTGGTTCGCAATCTCCAGATGGTTCAGAAACAGGTGCGTCGTCAAGTTTTCGGCGAGCGCGTGGCATCCTGCCGTGTAGGGCTTGCCGAGCTCTTTTGCAACCTTTGCCGCCGCAGCGCCGAGTGAGTAGGGCAGCATGATATGAACCATATCCGCGTCGTGCATCGCTTCTGCCAGAATCTTCCGGTCCGCTTTGGCGAGTTTAACTCCGTTTCTCTCGATATATTCATTTAAAGGCCCAAAGTCTAAAGTCGGTACGATATAGTAGCCGGGCATTCCCCGTTTTTCTTCATCGGAACAAACCACGTTCACATGGTGCCCGCGCGCCCTCATACTGCGTATGAGGTTCATCGCCGTGATTGTTGTACCGTTATTCTCTTTTCCCAGTACGTCGCATACGATAGTCAGATTCATCTTGATTTCACTCCATTCTTCGCTGGCTGATCTGGTGACATGTTACTTCGGAAATCCTGATTCGTCACCCGACCATTGCAACCCCTGTAAATAGAGCAAAAAATAGCCGATTCTACTGCCGGTAGAGTCGGTAAACCACCCGTATTCGGATTCTCTTGATTCTCTACTGATTCATCGTATAATAAGAGAAAGTCTGTTTGGAGGTGTTCGCAAGCATATGGAAGATATCAAACAAACCATTGCAGACAATATCACCGGATTACGGAAGGAATTGCACTTAACGCAGGCTGAGCTGGCGGAGAAAATGGGCTATACCGACAAAGCAATATCGAAATGGGAACGCGCCGAGTCTATTCCCGATATCGTAACGCTCAAAGAGTTTGCCGATTTGTGCGGCGTAACGCTCGATTATCTCATTGAAAAAGAGCACACGGAGGATCGGGCAGCGCTTTCCAAGCAAGCAAGAAACAACCGTCTGGTCATCTCACTGCTTGCCGCGGCGGCAGTCTGGCTGATTGCTACGGTACTATTTGTGTATCTGAAAATTTTCGGAGTTGCCGATGTGTGGAAAGTTTTCGTCGGAGCTGCACCCGTAACGATGATCGTACTACTGGTTTTCAATTCCATCTGGGGCAAAATAAAACGGAATTACGTCATCATCTCTATATTGGTATGGTCTTCGCTTGCATTCGCCTATTGCATGCTGCTGCAATATCATTTGTTCCTGATTTTTCTGATCGGCATTCCGATACAGGTAATGGTTATCCTTTGGTCGAGAATTAAAACTTACAAAGCATAACGCAGTGTCGCGTTTTAGAATCCCGTAAAAATCGTCCTTGCTGATTTTCCGAATTGCTGCACCCAGCTTTCACCCACCCCTACGATTCGCGCGATTGTATCACTTCGTGAGGGTTCAGCCACCACCTTTTGTTGGACTTGAATCATCTCATCGTTGAGATCCATCGTTGAGATTTAAATGTGAAAACGAAACCTACCCCTGATGTTTAGCAACTGTTTGTTCGGATGATCGGTTATAATCTCAAGAGCACAATCGCTAGATTAAAGCCTTGGATGCATTCTTTTTGTGTTTTACTCAACAAAGAAGGAACCAAGCATAAAAGCGGGTCGGAAAATCCAACCCGCTTTCATAATTACTTTTCTATCCTAATTTATTCTGGCAACAGAAGTGCTACCTTTATCGAATCTTCTGTTGACCGCTCGCGGCATAGATTTCATACCACTCGTGATGCGCCAGCTTGACATCCAGCGCCTGAATCGCATGATCGAGGCGAGCGAGCTTGTTCGTGCCTGTGATGGGGGCAGCGCCCACCGGATGATAGAAAATCCAGGCGTAGACGATCACGGCAGGATCGACATTGTGGCGCTGGGCAATCTCGCCAATCTTCTTCATCGCGCTGACGCAGGTTGCGTCGTCGCTAAAGAGTCTGCCGCCCGCGAGAGGCGACCAGATCATCGGATGAATCTTCTCCACGGTGAGCAGGTCCATCATACCGGAGTTAAAGTGCTCAAAGCAAACCGGGTTCCACTCGATCTGATTGGTGATCAGCGCGCCGTCCATGGCTTTGTTGAGCGCCTCGAACTTAAACGGATCGAAGTTGGAAACACCGACTTCGCGGACGAGACCGTCCTTTTTGAGCTGCTTGAGGGCACGCGCCGTCTCCCAAACGTCCAAACACGGGTCTTCGCGGTGAATGAGGTACAAGTCCAGCGAGTCCGTGTTCAGGCGCTTGAGGCTCTCTTTGCAGGACTGCATCACGCGCTCGTAAGAGGTGTTGTAGTAGCCAAACGGTTTCCCGTCGATCGTCTCCACAAAGATTCCGGTCTTGGAAACCAGCTCGATGCGCTTGCAGATCGTCGGGTCTTTTTTGAAAGCCTCGCCCATCAGCGTTTCGCAGACGGTACCGCCGTAGATCTCCGCGGTGTCAAACGTGGTTACCCCGCGGTCGATGCAGGCGTTCATAAAGTTCGCGAGTTCGCCTGCGGAAAAATTCCAGCCGTCCAGTCGCCAGAAGCCCTGTACGACTGCGGAGATGGAGAGTGCGTCGCTCAATTGATAACGTTTCATGAAAACTCCTTTTGTGTTCTATGCTGCGTGTTTGTTGAAACGGATGGTTACTGAATTATTGCGCGTTCTTTCTCATATCGAGGGCGACCGCGCTGCAGATGATCACACCCTTGATGATGAGCTGCCAGTTCGGGTTGACACCGATGAACGCGAGCCCGTAGCTGATGATCGTGAAGATGATCACGCCGATGATGACCCCCGGCACGGTGCCGATGCCGCCACTGAGCGATACGCCGCCGACGACGCAGGAAGAGATGGCGTCAAACTCGTAACTGAAGCCATATGCGCTGTTTGCGCCGCCGGTTCTCGCGACCTCCAGTACACCGCCGAAACCGACGAGCAAGCTCTCGATGACGAACGCGGAAATGATGATAAAGTTGATATTGACGCCGGAGACCTTCGCCGCGTCCTTGTTGCCGCCAACGATATAGAGATGCTTGCCGTATACCGTGCGGTTGAGCACAAACCAAACGATGATCGTAATGATCAAGGCGATATACACCAGCATGCTGAGGCCGAAAATCTTATAACTGCTCAGGATCGTGAGCGATTCCTTGATGCCGCCGATGGGTTGGGAGCGGTTCGGTTCCTGCGCAAAGTAGAGGCAGTTGATGCCGTATACGATCGTGGACATACCGAATGTCGCGATAAACGGCGCCATATTGAGCTTTGCAATCATCCAGCCGTTGACCATGCCGATGATGGCGACGACGATGAGCGCGATGATGATCGGAATGATGACGGGCAGATCCGGCAGGTTGGGATAAAACCTGCCGGCGTAGGTCAGCGTTTGCGTCATGCTCGCGACGATGACGGCTGCGAGACCGACCTGACGACCGCCGGCGAGATCGGTGCCGCCGAGCAGCAGCGGAAAGAGCAGGCCGAGCGCGACAATCAGCTTGATGGACGATTGCGTCAGGATATCCTTGAGCACGCGCCATTGCAAAAAAGCAGGTTCAATGATGATGATCACGATAATCATGGCGAGCATCGCCAGAATCAGCGCCTGATCGATCAGCGTTTTCTTCACTTTGGGCCAGGTTAGCGTCTTGGTATTCATAATCTTAGTCTCCATTGCTGCAAATCTTTGGTGAAAACTCGGTTGCATGCTGCATGACATCCACCTGCGTGGTGTTGACGTTGTCGAGAATCGTCGTGAGTCTGCCTTCGCACATGACCATGATCCGGTCGGACATACCGAGCAGTTCCGGCATTTCGGAGGACACCATGATGATCGCGTGTCCCTGAGCGGTCAAATCCCGCATGATGCGATAGATCTCATATTTCGCGCCTACGTCCACGCCGCGCGTTGGTTCGTCCAGAATCAGAATGTTACAGCGCCGCAGCAGCCAGCGACCGACTAATACTTTCTGCTGATTGCCGCCGGAAAGGTTGCGAATCAGCATCTGCGTGCTTGCCATGCGAACGTCCAAGCGCTTACAGACCTCGTCAACCGGTTGATCCAATTTTTTGGGGTTAAAGATGCCAAGTTTGCCGGTGAGCACGCGGTAAGCCGCGGCGAGTGCGTTTTCCTTAACGGAGAGCATCGGGATAATGCCGGTCGCTCTGCGTTCCTCGGTCAACAGCGCAAACCCGTTTGCAATCGCCTCGCGCGGGGTACGGTTGTGAATTTGTTTTCCGCTGAGCGTCATGGTGCCGCCAGAAATTTTGCGTAGTCCAAAGATCGACTCGACCAGCTCCGTTCTCTGCGCGCCGACCAATCCGCCAAGGCCGAGGATTTCGCCTTTTCGCAGCTCAAAGCTGACATCCCGAAACGAGCGGGGATTCGCACTGGAAAGATGGGAGACGTCCAGCAAAACCTCTTCCCCGCGCTGACGATCGCGCGGCGGAAAGCGCTCCTGCATATCGCGTCCAACCATTTGACTGATGAGCTGATCGATCGTGATATCTCCAATCTCCCAGGTGCCGATATACTGCCCGTCGCGCATGACGGAGATCTCGTCCGCGATGGTGAATATCTCTTCCAACCGGTGCGAAATATAGATGACGGAGCGTCCCTCCGCCTTTAGTCTGCGGATGATGTGAAACAAGTGTTCCGTCTCCGCGACGGTCAGCGAAGAAGTGGGCTCGTCCATGATGATCACGCGCGCGTCGTAGGAGACGGCCTTCGCAATCTCGATTGCTTGCAGCTGGGATACCGAAAGGTTCCTTGCCAGCGTCTTGGGCTCAATTTCAAACTCCAGGTCGCGAATAAGTTTCTCGGTCTTTTGATACATTTTTGCTTCATCGACAAAGAGTCCCTTTGTCTCAAACCGACCGACCCAGATATTATCAATGACGTTGCGGTGCGGCACAGGAATCAGCTCCTGATGGATCATGGAGATTCCCTGCTTCAGCGCATCGTTTGTATTCCTGATTGTAACGGGCTTGCCATCGAGTTCGATGGAGCCGCTGTCCGGCTGATAGATGCCAAACAAGCATTTCATCAGCGTGGATTTACCCGCGCCGTTTTCGCCGATCAGCGCGTGTACGGAGCCGGGCTTTACCCGGAGTTGCACATGATCCAGCGCTTTCACGCCGGGAAATGTCTTCGTCATATTTGTAACGAGTAAGCGATCGTTTTCCAAAGCCATACCTCCAGGCCCGAACGGCCTTTTATGCCCGCGTTGGAGCGTTTACCGTGCGCCGCATCCCGTACCGGACGCGGCGCACGGCCTGTGAATTACGATATTTGGATGATACTAATCTTAAGACACGCTCAGCATGACTTCAAGCACTGCATCGAGGTTGGTGCTGTCTACGATCTGGTACGGAATCCAGATGTATTTGCCGTCAACCTTGCAGGAAACGCCGACCACGTCTTCGGTGATCGCGGTGCCGGAAATGGCTGCTTTGAGCACGTTGATGACCGCGATGGACTGGTTGGTGCGATCGTTGAGCACGGTACCCAGCAGGGAGCCGTCCTTCATGGCCTGGAGAGCTTCCACCGTTGCGTCGATACCGACGATCGGCACGAACTTCGCGGGGTCCCCGCTGTTGTAGCCGTTGTTCAGTGCGGCCTGGACAGCGCCCATCGCCATACCGTCGTTGTTGCACAGTACGCCTTCAATGCCGTCGATACCAAACGCGGTAATCCAGGCATTCATCTTGTCAAGCGCCTGGCCCTTGTCCCAGTTGGCGGTATCCATCGCGATGATTTCGTAATCGATGCCCTGCGCCTTGAGGGTGTCTTCGTAGGCCGCAGTGCGAAGGATCACGTCGTTGTTGCCGATTTCGCCCTGGAGGACGACCAGCTGCAGTTTGCCATCGCCGTTCTTATCCGCAATTGCTTTGTTGGCGTTCCAGTAGTTGATGAGTGCCTGTGCGCACATGGCACCGGATTCGGAAGCTTCCGCGCCGACATACCAGGCTTTGTCATAGGCGTTCATCGTGTCTTGGGTGGGCATCATGTTAAAGAACACGACGGGAACGGACTCGTCTTTGCACTTGAGCATGAGGGAGTTGGTGCTCTCGGTGTCGGGCGCGCAGATCGCGACCGCATCGGTGCCCTTCGTCAGAGCGGCTTCGAGCTTGTTGGTGGTCTTGGTGACGTCGTTTTCTCCGTCCTGCATGTCCAGCGCGATACCGGTCATCTTGTCGGCCTCAGCCTGCATGATGATACGGAAACCGCTCTGATACTGGTCGTCAAACGCACGCCAGATGACGGTTGCTTTGACGGATGTGTCTGCTGCGGCGGGTTCCGTCGCTGCGGCGTCGGTTGACGCGGTTGCCTCGGTTGCCGCGGGAGCCGGGGTGCTCGCGCTGGAGCAGGCGACCATGGAGAGGGCGAGCGCTGCGATGAGGAGGATTGCTACTAGTTTTTTCATCATTCTTCTCCTTTTCCTTAGATCGGGTCTTTTTTATATACAAGCGTTGGATCGCTTGCTATCCCGTCTTCTGTTGTCAGGTTCTTATGACTCAAGCAGTGATTCTCTTGCAGTGATTCTCTTGTGTTATTTCACGAAGCGGAAATCGTTCATCTTGCCTTTGATGAATTCCTTCATCGCGTCCTTCACCTTCGGGTAGATCGCGGTGTTGTACTTAAACCCGGGCGCGGTCGAAAGCTCGGTATAGGTCTTGATCATCGTGGTGAGCACGTCGGTTGCCACGTTGATCTTGCGGATGCCGTTGCGGATGGAATCCTGTACCTGATCCACCGGCGTGCCGGAGCCGCCGTGCAGCACGAGGGGCACGTCCACCAGCGCTTTGATCGCCTTGAGGCGGGCAATGTTGAGGTTCGGCGCCGCGATGTATGCGCCATGCTGGGTTCCGATGCTGACCGCGAGGCAGTCCACGCCCGTGCGGCGGACAAACTCCTGCGCTTCGTCCGGATCGGTCTGCGCGCCTTCCGGCCCTTTGACGATGAGGCTGCCTTCTTCGCCGACGAGTTTGCCGAGTTCGCCTTCCACGCTGATGCCGAGCGGGTGCGCATAGTCCACAACCTTCTTGGTCAGGGCGATGTTCTCTTCAAACGGCAGCGAGGAGCCGTCGATCATGACGGAAGAGTATCCCGCATTGATCGCCTGAACGCACTCTTCATACGTTCTGCAGTGATCGAGGTGCAGCGCGATGGGCACAAGTGTGTTGGCGGCGGCGCGCTTCACGGTCTCAACCGTGCCGGCGAATCCGCCCATCAGGTCGCAGCAGTCAGTGCCTGTGATAAAGATAACCGGAACGTTGAGTTCCGAGCCGGCTTCAATTGCGGCAAGTGCGGAGTCGTAAGATACGGTGACATATGCGCCGTAGGCAATGCCTTTTTCTTCCGCGAGGTCGAGAATCGGTTTCATGGATGCCAAGTTCATCTGGAGTTCCCTCTTTCTTTGCTTTGCTTTTTCTGGATAAAACCAAATTTATCTATGAATCGGTTATGCGACTGTTCGCACCGAACACAAACTAAAGTATGTGAAACTATTTATTAGAGGATATGTGATTCTGCACACGACGGTTTCGGCTCTTCTATTTTTTGTGGTTCTGTTCCCAGTTCAAGAAGAACCGAAGCGCTTCATCAAATGGAGGAATCCCCGCCGTGCCACCGTATGCGCCAACGTTTTGCGAAGCAATCGTGTTGGCAAACTCCGTGCTGCGGAAGATGTCCCAGCCTTCCGCAAGGCCCCGCATGAGTCCCGCGAGGAAGGAATCCCCCGCGCCGGTCGTGTCCACCACCGGCATCCAGGAAAGAGCAGGCACGCTCAGTGAACGCTGAAAATCGGTCACGAAACAGCCGCGCTTGCCAAGCTTGATGCCAAACGCCTTCATGCCAAACCCGCTCATGCAAGCGGCGATCTCCTCCGGCGTATTTTTACCGGTGATGAGGCGCGCCTCGTCGATGCTTGGGAAAAATACATCCGTCTGCCGGAGCGTCGGTGCGAGCGCGGTCAACCAATCCATATCAATTCTG
>JAQVML010000360.1 GCA_028703645.1 Eubacteriales bacterium | reverse complement strand
CATTTTTACGCTAGCCCCAGCAAGCGTCTCGCCCCTCGATCAATCTTCCGCACCGCCTGCCCGGACGGGCAATCGATGTCGATGATCGTTTTGCCATCGTTGATCGCCGTCACCGCCTGCGGATCATATGGAATCGTTCCGATAAACGGGATATTTTTCTCTTCACAATAACGTTCAATCTGTTCCGTCAGTACCAAATTGACGTCGGCTTTGTTCACGCAGACGCAGGTTGGCGTGTAGAATATCTCCGCCGTACGCAGAATGCGCTCCATATCGCTGATGCCCGATACGCTAGGTTCCGCGACGATCAACACCATGCTTACGCCGCTGAGCGAAGCAATCACGGGGCATCCGATGCCCGGAGAGCCGTCGATGATGGCCAGTTCCGTTTCTGGCAACACGGAAGACAGCATACGCTTCTTCACCTCGGTGACCAACTTGCCGGATGTACCGCTGCCCATCTTCAGTTGCGCCGTGGAAAAAACCGATTGCTCGGTTCGATACAGCATCTGCTCGCCCGCAACGGACGGGTACATCTGAATAGCTCTTGCAGGACAGATCACCTCGCATACGCCGCAACCTTCACAGGAGAAAGGATCGACGGCGTATCCGTTTTCGTTCGCGATCGCATCAAATCGGCAATGTTCTTCGCATTGCCCGCAACCCGTACACTTTTTTAGATCTATCTGCGCCTTTGGCATGCCATAGAAATCGTTCCGCTCGGCATCGCCCGTCTGCGCCATGCTCAGGTGCAGGTTCGGCGCATCCACATCACAGTCGGCATATGCGCGCGCATGGGAAAGCTTGATCAAAGCGCCGGCTACCGTCGTCTTTCCCGTACCGCCTTTACCGCTGAGGATGAGCAACTGCTTCATGGCTTGCCTCCTCAATGACATTGCGTAAGAGCGCGGAAAATAGTTCGCGATAGTGTTCGTCCTCCCGAACGGCAATCTTTGCGTTGGAGTTGAGCGAACCTAGCTTGCTGTCAAATGGAATTCTGCCGAGAACAGGAATCTGGTGTTCCTTACAGAATTCCCCCGCCGGGTTTTCCTCTTCCAGGCACTTGTTCAGCACGATGCCGTGCGGTTTGTGGAACACATTGACCAAATCACAAACCATCTTCAGGTTGTGTACCCCGAACACAGTCGGTTCAGCGACCAGAACGCAATAGTCCGCATCCTTGATGCTTTCCATAACGCTGCATGCGCTGCCCGGCGGGCAGTCGATCAGCACCGGCAAGGTCTGCTCATCCGCACTCTTTTTGAGCAACTGCTTGATGATCGGGATGCCGGAAGCCTCTCCGGCGTTCAAACGCCCCGTGTGTACGCGGACAGATTCGGACATACCGTTTTGTATCATGCCTACGTCTTTTTCTTCCTCACGAATCGCGCTCTGCGGGCAAAACAGCACGCAACCGCCGCAGGAATGGCAAACATCTTTGAATAAGACGGGTTTGCCTTTTATGAATGCCAACGCGTTAAACTTGCAAAAGTCGACGCACGTTCTGCATCCGTTGCATCGACCGGAATCGATCAACGGTATCTTTGCAGAAACAGTCTCTTGACTCGTGATCTTTGGCTTAAAAAACAGATCGCCGTTTGGTTCTTCCACATCGCAGTCCAGATAGACCGCATCTCCTGCCGCGGCGGCAAGATTCACGGAAAGAAGGGTCTTTCCCGTGCCGCCTTTCCCGCTGAGCACGGCAATCGTGTAATTACTTTGCTTCATGCCCGTGAAACCCGGCGTGAAACTCACTCAATAGCGGCAGCTGGTTGTTCAAATACGCTTCAATGTTCTGCTTTGCCGTTCCGGAAATCGAATGGTAGATAAAAACCTCCGCTTTGGTCAACACCTCCGCCGCGTTTTCTCCGCAGCGCGGCGCGATCAGCGCCTTTACGCCATGGTCGACAATCACCTGCGCAGCGCGGATACCCGCCCCGCCCTGGCTCGCAACCGCCGCGTTATCCAGATAGTAGGTTTCTTTCGAGACGCTATCGTAAAAGAGGAAATACGGCGCGCGCCCGAACGACGGGCAGACCTCCGTATCCATCGATTGTTCATTCATCGGTATCGCGATCTTCATTTGCTTTCTCCGTTTCTGTCCCGATTGGATTGCTGCTTTCCGATTCAGCGAGAGAATTCCTGCCGCACCGGTGTCTATGGCAGCCACCGACGCCGCACCCACGCGAAGCGCCGTCGCATAGGCGATATTCGCCGCCTTCGATCCACAAGATTTTCCCATACACCAATGAATCCGAAAGCTTTTTCCGTGCAGCGTCATAGATACTCTGTATCGTCGAGCGGGATACGTTCATATGCTCCGCGCATTTTTCCTGCGTGTATCCTTCCGTATCGATCAAGCGAATCGCTTCATATTCGTCGACCGACATCTGCACAACGTCGCTTTGATCCGCATCTGCGTTGAGCGGGCCAAATCGATTGTTGTCCGGAAGGCAGCATACGCGCCTCCATTTAAAGGGCCTTGGCATATTCTCACCTCACTTTGAAAAACGGAGGCCGCGGGGTCACCCAGTCGGCCTCCGTAAACGCTTACAGGCTCTTGAGCTGTTCCTCAACCTGATTCAATTTTGTCTGCAACGCGTCGCGCTGCTGTTCCAGCGCGTCTTTTTGCGTAGTCGCCTGAGTCATATGCGCAAATCCGCGTCCAAATCCACGGCCTTGCATGCGCCCGCGTCCGGCTCCATGCTGCCGCCCGTTTCCATCGATCGAGCGTTGCTCACTGGCAGTTGCGCCGACGCATCCGCCCCGGCCTTTTCCTGTCCCTGCACCCGCGCCCGCAGGTCCGGTTCCATTTCTTCCTGGCAATTGTTTCACCTCATTTCATTATTGGCATATGCCGA
>JAQVML010000359.1 GCA_028703645.1 Eubacteriales bacterium | reverse complement strand
CTGTTTGCAACGGGGAAACCGAATCCGACCTATCTTGCGCTGAGTTCAGACAACCGCTTTCTCTACACGGTCAACGAGTTGAAGGAATATCACGAGGAAGCTTCGGCGGCGGTCTCCAGCTATAAAATCCATCCCGAATCCGGCGAGCTGACGTTTCTCAACCGTCGCATGACCGGCGGCGAGGACGCCTGCTGCGTCAGCGTCAGCGCAAACGATACGCACCTCTTGACGGCGAACTTTTCCGGCGGCAGTTTTGCAATCTTTCCGATTCAGCCGGACGGCAGCCTCGGCACCGCATCCTGTTTTATGCAGCACTACGGCAAGAGCGTCAACCCCGCGCGGCAGGCCAGCCCGCATGTGCATCAGGTTACGCCCGATCCGCTGGGCAAGCACGTGTTGGTTGCCGACCTTGGCAAGGACGAAATCTCCGTTTACGGCATCGACTGGGCGACGGGTTGCGTCGTTCCCAACGCCGCACCCGCGATCAAGAGTGAGCCGGGCGATGGGCCCCGGCAATTTGTGTTTAACCAAAGCGGAACGTTCCTCTATCTCGTGACGGAGCTGAACAACACCGTCCGTGTCTACGCCTATGATGGCGAAACCGGCAAAGCGAACTTTCTGCAAGCGCTGCCGACGTTGCCGAATGATTGCGTGCTCAACTCCACTGCGGCGTGCATCAAGCTGCACCCGAGCGGCGAGTTTCTCTATGCGAGCAATCGCGGACACGACAGCATCGCAAGCTACCGCGTCCACAAGGACGGAACGCTGACTCCGCTTTCCATCATGAAGGCCAACGCAAAGACCCCGCGGGATTTCAACATCACGCCGGACGGAACGTTCCTGCTCTGCGGTTTTCAGGATTCCAACGAATTGATCCTGTATTCCATCGATCCGCTCAACGGTCAGTTGACCGAGGTGGAGCGCACCGCGTGCAACTCCTCCACGGCGGTGTTATTCGCGGATTACGAATAATTTTCTGTTGACGAAAAGCATTTTGTAAAAAAAGACCGTCGATTACTCGGCGGTCTCGATCCATCAAAAAAGTCCCAAAATATGGGACTTTCTTGATCAAATATCGTGTATCTTTCGTTCAATTGCGGTCTTACAGGACGAGTGTCGGCGGGTTGTACATCCGCGTGCCAAGCTCCTGATCGAGCATATAGAGACCCTTGCTGTCGGTGCCAAAGAGCTCCATCTTCTTGATGTTGTCGGTGGAGTTGGTCTCCTCCTCCGCCTGCTCCTTGACAAACCAGTCGAGGAACTGCATCGTGCGGAAATCCTTCGCTTCGTAAGCCGCCTCATAGATGGTATGAATCGATGCTGTGATGTATTGCTCATGTGTCAAAGAACCGCGGAGCGCATCCATATGCTCCTTCATGACCACGTCGGGCTTGCCAATCGACTCGAAAGTGACCTTAATCTCGTTATTCTGCATGTATTTGATGAACAGCAGCGCATGGTCACGCTCCTCCTGCGCTTGCACCGTAAACCAGTTTGCAAACCCCTTGAGCCCCTGCTCCTCATAATAATTCGCGAAGTCCAGATAGAGGTATGCGGAGTAAAACTCCTTTGTGATCTGTTCGTTCAACAGTTTCATAACTTTCTCGGTAAACATACTATTTGCTCCTTTACTATCTCAATTAATAAGTTGTTCTTGCTCTCTCATTTGTTAACTTAAGTATAACGCTTCTTCCTACATCATACCGTGCTTTCATCACAATAGCCAACTGAATCTCATAAAATTTTCTGATTCGTGTGACTTTCGCACGGACTCTTGCCGCGTATGTGCTATACTGAAAATATCAGTAGGAGGTGTTGAATATGGGATATGTAAAAGTCGCCGAAGTAGACGCACTCCAGCCCGGCGAAAAGAAGGTTTTTCCAGTCCAGGGTAAGACGATATTGCTCGTCAATTTGGATGGCGAATTCTTCGCGCTGGACAACAAATGTCCGCATCTGGGCGGCTCGCTCGTAGAGGGGAATCTGGATGGCGCCACGCTCTCCTGTCCGCGACACGGGGCAAGGTTTGATGTTCGCTCCGGCAAGAACGTCGGCAGCGCAAAGATTGCGTTCATTCAGATGAAGGTAGCGGACGCAAAGAAGTTTCCCGTGAAGATCGAAGGGAAAGACATTCTCGTTGAACTCGCGTAACAAACGTTTTTGTTGACACCGCGAAAGCGGCGAAAGTGATCCGCTGTAAGGAAAGAAGGAAAATAAAATGAAACAGAATGTTGGAAAAATTGATCGTTGGATCCGCATTGCGGTTGGTATTGTCGTTTTAAGTCTTTTGGTTTTTCTCTCCGGCCCCGCGCGTTGGTTTGGCCTCATCGGCCTGATCCCGCTGCTCACCGGAATCGTGGGCTATTGCCCGCTGTATTCGCTGTTTAAGATCAAGACAAACTAACAAGCAGCACGAACTCATTCTTTCGTAAGGTTTTTGTTCGCAACCCCCGTTGGCACCCGCTGGCGGGGGTTGTTGGTTGCAGGAACGAATTACGCCCGCGCACCAAATCGGTAACGCGGGCGTTTCTTCTATTACTAGTTTCTTCTATGCGAATAGATTCTAACGATCACTTGATCGACTTTACGTTCAGCATGCGGATGGCGTTGAGAATCGCGAGGATCGCGACGCCTACGTCCGCAAAGATCGCGGCCCACATGCTGGCGATGCCCAGCGCGCCGAGCAGCAGCACAACGCCCTTGACCAGCAGCGCAAACGTGATGTTTTCTTTTACGATGCGCAGCGTCTTTTGAGACACGCGGATCGCGGTGGCAAGCTTGCTCGGTTCGTCCGTCATGATCACGATATCCGCGGCCTCAATCGCGGCGACCGAGCCAAGCCCGCCCATCGCGATGCCGATATCC
>JAQVML010000358.1 GCA_028703645.1 Eubacteriales bacterium | reverse complement strand
CCTTCTCAATCGCCGGATCCCTCTGCGTCTCCCGACGCGAGCACATCTCCGGATGCAACGGCAGAAGCAGCTGAAACGACGGCGAGCGAAGAACCCATTGTGGACGATACAACCGCCGCGATCGGCAGCGCGGAAAACATCACCATCGAAGCGCGCAAGAACAACTGTGTGACCGCGCGCAAGGTGATCACCGTTGAGCCTTATGTCGTGCAGACCATGTCGTTTACACTGGGCAACGAAATCAAGAGCCTTTCTTCCGATACGGGCAGCGTGGTTCTCACCGGAACCTGCACGCCGGGCGCAACCGTGACCGCGACCAGCACCTCCACCGATGTGACGTTTGGTCAGGCGACCGTTTCCGAAACGGGAACCTTCACGTTACCTGTGACCATCGCAAAGGTTGGCGCGTATGATGTCGAAATCGTCGGCAAGTTGACTGGGTATTATGACGGCACCGCGACCGCCATTGTGGAGCGTCCGCCGTCGGTCTCTTCCAGCGCGTTTAAGAAAGCCGCGGCTGATATTTCCAAGAATATGGATAAGATCAAAGACGGCACGATCACGAGCGGCGACTTTGTCGTCACCGGTCGGGTGACGGAGATCATCTCCGGCGACCCGTATACGATCTTCCGTGTTCAGATTTCCGAAGGCGTCGAGGTGATTGTCTACAATCGCAGCGCGAAGTCCACGATCAATGCGTCCGACGTTAAGGACAAGAAGCAGATCGCGGGCACACTCAAGGGACTCTATTCCGATGGCACCACTCCGGTTCTCTGGGGTTGGTTCATCTGGAACAAGTAATACCGCGTGAAGATTTGGGCAAAAGTACTCAAGCACCATAAAATCGTACAGGAGGCCGTGCGGGAGTTTCCCGCGCGGCCTTTCGATGCAGAAGGCTGGGGACAGCTGATTGCGGAGCTGGTGAAACCGCTGGACCTTGCTTCCCCCGTTCTGCTAAACAAACATGTGCAGGAACTCTATCGGTTTAACCGAACCTGGTTTACGCAGGCTGATTTTATCGAGAGCATCTCGTTTGACCGCTTCGAACTGGAGATTTTTCCGGAGAAGAAGAAAGACAAAACTGTCGAATACCGATTCGGCGACGATGAATCAGAAGCATAGGAGGATTGACGTATGGATGTAAAAGAATTTGCCGCTTTGCTGCCGCAGGCGACGGAGCAGTTACCGCGAGGCGCGTTTTTAACCGCGGGCGGAGAGACTTGGAACCCGATGACCATCGGCTGGGCGCAGTTTGGCGTGGTTTGGTCGAGGCCTGTCGTCACCGTCATGGTGCGAAAGAGCAGATATACTGATTCGCTCATGGAGCAGACGGATGTGTTTACCGTCAGCATTCCGCGTGCAAAAGAGATGAGCCGGGAGCTGGCATTCTGCGGTTCGCGCTCTGGCAGAGATGTCAATAAGGAACAGGAAGCCAAGCTTTCGCGTCTGGCTCCCCGCGCGGGCGGCGCGGAGGGCGTCGCCGGTTGCGGCGTGGTGTTTGAATGCCGAATCGCGCAAAAGCAACTGCTCGACCTCAGTACGCTCGATCCCGATTTTCGCGCGAAGTATTACGGCAGCAATCAGGCGCTGGCGGATGGTGATCCGCATGTGCTCTATGTTGGCGAGGTTCTCGCGGCTTACGAGGTGTAACGTAAGCGTAACCCAAAACGCAAAACATCGCTCCGCTGCTGGTTCGGCGAAGCGATGTTTTTTTATTTTGGTCATTCGATGCGGGTGAGGGTATCCGGACTCAAGCCTTATTGCTGATCGTTTTCGCGGTCTTGTTCACAAAATCGATCTCGTTCCGAATTCCCTTGTGCGGATCGTTCCATAATCCCTTGGTTAGCCGGATGCGCAACAGACAGGTGTTTTTGTCTTCGTCGTTGTTGGCGTCGTTGTACCAGTCGGCGAAGGTGGGGCGAACCTTGGACATGATCTCCGCGTTCTTCTCGTCGCACACCCAGCCGAGGTTTTCGCCGATTCCGTCCGCCGTGAAGTTTTCCACGATAAAACAGATGGCAACGTTCGGGTTCTTCTCAATCTGCTGCATCTTGCTCGAGGTTGCATAGGTAACGGTATAGAATGAGCCGTCCTCGTAGAATGCGTCTACCAGTCGCGCGGCGGGCACAGGCTCACCTTCTGCGTTGGGAAGTTGCGCAATAGTCGAAAGAGAGAGCAGGACGTCCTTGCGACCGAATTTCTCCTCCAGCACACGTATTGCTTCGTCATAGTGACTCATCTTGATCCTCCGGTTTGCTTGGAATGATTTGCGGAATTTAGGATAGCGAAAAAAATAGCGACGCAGATGACAAAAGTCACTTGCAAAAACGCTGTTGTGTGTTTGAACCGAATGCGCGACTATACGCTCTGGGCGTCAGGCTCCCGTTTCTTTGAGAGCAAAACCCCAATTAAGACGAACAGAATCGGCGTCGTCATCGGCTGCGCGATGTTCACCGCCGCCTGGGCCAGATAGGCGATCACCGCGAGCGTCAGTCCGCGATAGACCGGCTCGCGACTGCTCTTGCGAAACCCTTCCCGCAGGGCGAGAAGCATTGCGGCAAGATAGCAGCCAAGCCCCAGCGCACCGTTGGTCACGAGATATTGCAAGTATTCGTTGTGTGCCGTATCCAGCGCCGCATCCGAAAAGAGCGGCTGGATGGAGTCCGCGTGGAACAACCCGCCGGAGGACGCGCCAAAGAGCTTTTGCATCGGGGGCAGTTGCTCATAAACGCGCAGAACAAACGCCCAGATCTTGCCGCGGTCGGTGCCCCAGCTTGCGGAAAAGTGTAAATAGCTTTCCAAGCTGCCCAGCGGCAGCGAACGAAGCACGGTGTTGAGCAGCACGAGCGTAAGAATGCCAAGCAGCACCGCGCCCG
>JAQVML010000357.1 GCA_028703645.1 Eubacteriales bacterium | reverse complement strand
GCGCCAGCGCCCATGCAGCGGGCGCGCCAACCAGCACCTGACCCGCCACAGCAGGAAACACTTGCAAGCAGGAGTTCCAGAAAACCTGAAAGAACTCCGGCGTGTCCAGCAACAGCTCAATCACATGTTGAAACGTGATTCGATCCGGCAAAATACGCCACTGGGCCAATTCTGAAGATGCGCCGAGTACGCCGGAGAACCGCGCGCGAATCTCGCTTGTCGGCGTCAGCGCACCGGTGATGAGCATCCAAAGCGGCGTCCAGACCAAAAGCGCCAGCAGAAAGAGAATCGAAATCGGCAAAAGCCGCTTGATTTTACTTTTCATTCAAATCCCTTTCGCCGCTCTAGCACGCTCTGCGCCAGCAGGACCACGGCGAGAATAAACACCATGAGCAATACCGCAGCCGCGCTGATCTTTTGCATATCCAGGTCGGAAAACCAATTTGAGAGCACATGTTGCAGCATATAAATACTGCTGTTTGGGTATCGTCCTGCGACCAGATACGCCTCACGAAACACCTTAAACGAGTTGATCAGCCCCAACACAAGCGTGATAAACATCGTGCTTTTCAATAGCGGAAGCGTGATGGCAAAGAAGCTCTGCGCCTCATTTGCGCCGTCCACTCGCGCGGCTTCATAATACGATTCCGGAATCGCGGAAAGCCCCGCGAGCCAGAGAATCACGTTATACCCAAGGTATTTCCAAAGATAGCACGCGACCATCACATAAAATGCATACTCGCTGTTGAGCCAATCGACCGGCGTTCCGCCAAACGTTACGCACAGGGCTGAAAGCAGGCCGTTCTTTTGAAACACGGTTTGAATAATCATCACAACGCTGGTGACCGGCACAACGAGCGGCAAGAGATACGTCGTTCGAAACAAATCCTGCAACCGCTTCATCCGATAGAGCAATAGCGCAACGCCGAGCGAGAGCGCGAGCAGCAGCGGAATGCAGACCAGGATGAAGCGAACGGTGTTGCTCACCGCGAGCTGAAATGACTCGTTTGCAAATATCGTGCGGTAGTTCTCCAACCCGACAAACGTGTTGCCCATGGCGGAGAAAAACGATCGCCGGATCACGTCCCCCGTCGGCAACAGAAACATTCCGCACACGCCGATCAAGCTCGGGGCAAGGAAAGCAAGCGCCACGCCTGCCTCCCCGTGCCGTCGGCCGCCGCGCTTCCCCTTCGACCCTGCGCGAAGAGGAAGCGGCTTTTTTAGACTTTGGTTTCGCATTATTCCGAGAGATAGGTTGCAAGAATGCTCTTCGTCTTGCCCACCGCCGACTCAAGCGTGTCACTGCCGTTTAAGTAGGCTACCAGCGGAGGCGTGAGCATATCGTTTAGTGTGTGATCCGTCGATAGCGGTTGATCCACGCTTTGCAGAAGCTTAAGCAGCGTCTCTCTCGTCGCTTGCGCAGGCCATTCGGATTCCAGCGAGTTGGTCGAGTCAAGCCGCATCGACTGCGAAATCGAATTGTCGACCACGTTCATCACGTCGCTCAGCGCTTTTGTGTTCACCGGAAATGTATCGGCAAAGCGATCGCCAGTTTGCACATCGTATGACAGCAGCACTTTCACAAAATCTGCGGCTGCGTCCTGCACCGCGCTGGCCCGATTGATTCCAACGATCCCCGCAGGCTGATATTGACCGGCAACATCCGTCATCATCGATTCCGTTTGCTCAGCAGCAGATAGCACAATCATGCCGCTATAGATCGAGCCAAGCGGAAGAAGCAGCATCCCCTGCGCTCGTCCGGTCATATAGGCCCACAGTTGCGGGCCGTAGTTTGACACCCGCATGCCATCCAGCAATTCGGACTGCGGCGTACCGCTTAGGGCTTCCCAGCCAACGCAAAGTTGATCGGTGGAGCCAATTGCTTTTGCGATTCGCCCCGCGTCGCTCAAAAAGCTGGTGATATCCTGCTCGTTTCCGCTTTCCACTCTCGTTCCGTAGTAGCTCAGCAGCACTTCCGCAAGCGTCTGCTCGCTAAACGCAGCATTGGCTAGATACGGGATCTCGCCGCTCTGTCCGCAGCGATCTGCCAGCGCGGAAAGCGAAGCAAATGCGCCAATACTGTCTTTGCCCGCGACTGCAAGCGGCAGTTTGATCCGTGTCGGCATCGCATAGAGTTTGCCGTCTGCGGAAACGAACGAATTCCGAACGTTTGGCAAAGCGCTCTCCGCGCCGTCGACAATTTCGCCGATATCGCTCAAAACGCCTTTTTCAATATAGGAATCCATCGGCAGACCGTCGAGAATGATGATATCCGGGCCTTTCCCTGCCAGCAATTCCGTATTCAGCGCTTTGATATAATCCTGCTCCGTTCCGCCCGTGCTCTGGTTCATCGCAACGGTGTACTCAACGGAGACTTCGCTTTGCATCCGGTTAAACGCAACGACCGCCTGCTGAACAATGTTTTCTTCGTGCAGTGAAAACACGGTGAGCGTCTTCGCAGCTGTTGCGGAGGCGTTTTCATCGAGCGCGTATTTGAGCAGTTGATTGCCGCCCGTCACATAGATGTCATTCGAACCGTCGTTTGCGATATACAAACCATTCACATAAAACGCAGGCAGGCCAATGCTGGTTGTGGTGCCATCCACAATGCGCTCCCAGAGCGTACCGCCGGACGCATGCCGATAGATGCCGGTTGAATCGCACAGATACACCGCGCCATCCGGCGCGAATGCAAGACTCGACGTGCTTTGCTCGGCAAAATTATATGGATATTCTTCGCTGGAACCATCGGTGGTATTCAGCACCACAACGCTCTTTGCGCCTTTTGAAATGTAGGCGACTTGCGTTCCCTGCGCCGCAACGACCGGCATTACCTTTTTGGTTTCGCCATCCAGACTCTGTACCTTATTTCCGTTTA
>JAQVML010000356.1 GCA_028703645.1 Eubacteriales bacterium | reverse complement strand
TCGCTCAAGAGCGAAGATTTCTCAAAGGTGGTTCATTTCTAATGACGAAACCAATCACCGCTTTAATCATTCTGGACGGCTTCGGCTGCTCCACAGAAAAGGAATTTAACGCCATCAAGGCCGACGGCGCGCATAACATTTCGCGCCTTTGGAACGAATATCCGCACGTGCAGATTGCAGCGAGCGGCATGGACGTCGGTCTGCCGGAAGGCCAGATGGGTAACAGCGAGGTGGGCCACCTCAACATTGGCGCGGGCCGGATCGTCTATCAGGAGCTCACACGCATCACAAAGGCGATTCTGGACGGCGACTTCTTCGAGAACAAAGCGTTTTTAGGCGCGATTGAAAACTGCAAAAAGAATGATAGCGCGCTGCATCTGATGGGGTTGCTCTCCGACGGCGGCGTGCATTCGCACAACACGCATCTCTACGCGCTTGTCGAGATGGCGAAAAAAGCGGGATTGACCAAGGTCTTCGTGCATTGCTTTATGGACGGACGCGACGTGCCGCCGAGCAGCGGCAAGTGCTATGTTGAGGAGCTGGACGCAAAGCTCAAGGAAATCGGCGTTGGCAAGATTGCGACCGTGATGGGCCGCTATTACGCCATGGATCGCGACAATCGCTTTGAGCGCGTGGAGAAAGCCTACAGCGCGCTTGTATATGGCGAAGGGGAAACGGCCGCCACCGGCGAAATCGCCATGCAGAACAGCTATGACAAGGGTGAGACGGATGAATTCGTGCTGCCTACCGTCATTCTGGAAAACGGCAAGCCCGTTGGAAAGATCTCGGCAAACGACAGCGTGATCTTCTTCAATTTCCGTCCCGACCGCGCGCGCGAAATTACGCGTTCGCTCGTATTTGACGACTTTGAAGGTTTCCTGCGCAAGAACGGTTTTTTCCCGCTCTACTATGTCTGCATGACACAGTATGACAAGACGTTTGGCGAGCGCGTACATGTAGCCTACCGTCCCGAAACGCTGGACAACACGTTTGGTCAGTATCTTGCGGAAAAAGGGTTGACACAGCTCCGCATCGCGGAGACGGAGAAGTATGCGCACGTGACCTTCTTCTTCAACGGCGGCGTGGAAGCGCCGAATCCGGGAGAGGATCGTGCACTGATCGCCTCGCCAAAGGTTGCGACCTATGACCTCAAGCCGGAGATGAGCGCGTTTGAAGTGGCGGACGAAGCTGTCAAGCGCATTGAAAGCGGCAAATACGACGTGATGATTCTCAACTTCGCGAACCCCGACATGGTCGGGCACACGGGTGTGATGGCGGCTGCGACCGCGGCTGTCCACGCGGTGGATACCTGCGCCGCAAAGGTGGTAGACGCGATCCTCAAGACCGGCGGGCGCTGCATCATTACGGCGGATCACGGCAACTGCGAAAAGATGTGGGACGAGGCGGAACATGTGCCGTTTACCGCGCACACGACCAATCCCGTGCCTTGCATACTCGTAGACAATACCCGCAAGAACGTCACCCTTCGCACAGGTGGCAGACTTAGCGATTTGGCACCTACACTGTTAGAGCTGCTTGGGCTGCCGGTACCGGAAGGAATGACCGGAAAATCGCTGATCGTGGGCTGATTTTTGCCCGAAGAATCGCGGATTTTCACCCCGTGAAACACGCATTCGCGCTTGCAATCAAGACGGGTGCATGTTATAATCACAAGGCTTAGGCGCCGGATTTCGGAATGCATGAGTCAATACTGTTGATCGCTCCGTCTGCTGCGGAAAAACACCGCGAGAACCGGAGATCAAAATTGGAGGAACTATCACAATGGATACCTTAGCGCTTATCATTCGCATCGCGCTGATGTTGATCTCGATTCTGCTCGTCGTCGTCGTTTTGCTGCAAAAGACGAAGAGTTCCGGTCTGGGTGCTTCCTTTGGCGGAGACACCACCTCCTTCACCACGAAGGGCAAGGCCGCAAGCCGCGAAGCTAAATTGCAGAAACTGACGATCGCGCTCGCGATTATCGTCGGTGTGCTTGCGCTGGTATTGACCCTTTTCTAAGGCCGGTTCAGCGAACCATATGCGGCGTGCCAGTGAAGGTGCGCCGCTTTTTTCGGTAGATCGTTACCATTCAATCAAAAGACGGAAACACAGTCTTTTTCGGTAACTTACGTTGCAAAGACACTTGACTTTGTACAAGAGAACCGATTAGAATGATTGTAAAATAATATATTATTTTCCGTCGGAAAGTGAGAGGGCTGATTCAATGCCCGTGAAACGCGGCGTAAAGCCAGTTGCGCAGAATAGAAAAGCGCGCCACGATTATTTTATCGAGGAGACGCTGGAGTGCGGAATCGAACTATTCGGCACCGAGGTGAAGTCACTCCGCAACGGAGCTTGCAATCTCAAGGACAGCTATGCGCAGGTGAAGAACGGGGAACTGTTCGTCATCGGCATGCACATCAGCCCGTACGAGCAGGGAAACATCTACAACAAGGATCCCTTTCGAACGAGAAAGCTGCTTGCGCACAAGAGCGAGATTCGAAGGCTGCAGGTCGCGACCCAAAAGGAAGGCATGAGTTTGGTTCCGCTGGAGCTCTACCTCAAAGATGGCCGGGTCAAGCTGCTGCTTGCGATTGCAAAGGGTAAAAAGCTCTACGACAAGCGCCACACGATTGCGGAGCGCGACGCGGATCGCGAAATGGAACGACGGATCAAGGAGGACAGATCATGAGAAACCTGCCGTTTACGAAGGATGCCCTGGAGGCGATCGTAAGCAAATATCCGACCCCGTTTCATATTTACGATGAAGCCGGCATCCGCGCAAACGTAAAACGCTTGCAGGAGGCGTTTGCCTGGAACGAAGGCTTTCGCGAATATTTCGCCGTCAAGGCGCTGCCAAACCCCGTGATCATGAAGCTGCT
>JAQVML010000009.1 GCA_028703645.1 Eubacteriales bacterium | reverse complement strand
TAGGAGGAAACAAAACAAATGCGGACAAAAACAGTGGATGTTCTGGTGGCGGGCGGCGGAACCGCTGGCGTAATCGCGGGATTGGCCGCGGCTCGAAACGGCGCAAAGACCGTCATCGTCGACAAGCAGCGCTGCCTCGGCGGTCAGTTCACCGCAGGCATGCAGGGCGCCTGGGTCGGATTCAGCGACAAGAAGCACCGCATCGTCGGCGGTATCGCATGGGAACTGAGGAACATCTTCAAAGAGCGCAACGCCATCGTGGAAGTCGATCCGGAGACGGATGTGTGCTTTCTGTATGATACCGAGGTTGCAAAGGTGATCCTCGACGAAATCACCAGCCGTGAACCCAATCTGGAATGCTTCCTTGATACGTCCATCGTAGACGTGATTCAGGATGGCGACACGGTAACGGGTCTTGTCGTTCTCTCGCAGAGCGAGCTGATGGAGATTCGCGCAAAGGTCGTCATCGACAGCACGGGCGACGCGCTGGTTGCCTACAAAGCGGGCGCGCAGTACGAGATGCGCGAGAAAAAGGATATCCAGCCGATGACGCTGATGGGCAGAATGTGCGGCATCGACATGGATCGCGTGAAGAGATACTACGAAGAGAACCCGCCGGTGCTGGATACCCACGTTCCACCCGCCTGGCACGACTTTAAAACCTTCCCGGGATTCATGCACTTCGGCCTTGCCGACGAACTCAAGAACGTGCAGCTCCCGCCGGAAAAAGAGTACCTGCGCAACTGGCTTGGCATCTTCACCTCTACGCCGAATCCGGGTGAGGTCACAATCAACTGCTCCGGCGCGATTGAAGCGCACAGTACGGAGGGCTTTGAATCCCGCGCGGCGCAGGAGAACTTTTCGCAGAAGTGTCTCTATGACGTGGCGGAAGCGTTCAAGCAATACGTACCCGGTTTTGAGAACGCCTATCTCTCCGCAATCGCGGCGCTGCTCGGCGTGCGCGAAAGCCGCCGCATCATAGGTGACTACAAGGTCACGCTGGACGATTTTAACACCGCACGGGAGTTTGAAGACACCATCGGCCGCGGAGCCATGCCCGCGGGCGCGCACACGCCGGACGGAGTCACCATGTACGTCTACGATCTCGAGCCTGGGCAATCGATGACCATTCCCTATCGCTGCATGCTGCCCAAGGGTAAAGATGGCATACTCGTTGCGGGCAGATGCGTCTCTTATGAAGCGCCGGTTGCCAACTGCATCCGCTGCATGCCGCAGTGTATGGTGATGGGTGAGGCCGCAGGCACGGCGGCAGCCATCGCGGTTGCCGATGGCGTAACCGTTCGAAACGTAAACATCTCAAAATTGCAACAAAATCTGGAAGAACACAACGTGATTTTATAAGATTCGTGGTTTGCGCGCGCACTCTGCGAATGATAATAAAAGGAGGAAGTATTGATGAAACGCTCCATGACAAAAATGATGGCGATACTACTGACTCTTCTGATGACTCTATCCGTTGTTGCCTGCGCGGCGCCCGCAGCCCAAGAGAGCGCCGCACCCGCCGAAGAAGCCACAGCGCCCGAAACCGCGGCAACGCAAGCGCCCGCGGAGGCGACGCCGGTGGATTATTCGGGTCAAAAGCTCGTCATTTGGACCAACCTGACCGCCGACGCACAGTATGAAGTCCTCAGCAAGCAGTTTGCCGAGGTCGCCAAAGAACTGGGCGTCGAGGTCGAAGTAGAAAAAGTTGCATTCAACGAAATGTACGGCAAGCTCGCCGCGGCCGCGTCCTCCGGCGATGTTCCGGACATCATGCACACCAACTTCGGCGGAACCGCGTATCTTTACGCCGCCGACAGCATCATGCCGCTGGACGATGTGATCAACGCCATCGGCGCGGATGATTTTTCCTCGGCATACAAATCCGTCCTGACCGGAAAAGACGGCAAGATCTACGGCCTGCCGGACTGGGCGATGCATACCTCCGTCTGGTATCGCAAAGACCTCTATGAAGCAAACGGGCTCAGCGTTCCCACCACCTGGGCGGAGCTTCTCTCCAACGCCGAGACGCTCAACAGCACGGATCTCTCCGGCTTTGCCGTCCCGCTCGACGGCGTGCAGGTTTCCGCGCAGACGCTCTATGCCATGATGACCTCGGCCGGTGTATACTTCACCGATCCCGCGACGGGCGAATACTGCTTCGACAAGGAAAAGGAAGATGCCATCAAGGTCATCGACTATCTGGTTGAACTGTATCACAAAGCCTCTCCGGCGGGTTCGCTGACCTGGTCGTGGGGCGATTACCGCAACGCGCTCGCCGTCACCGGCACCGTCGCAATGACGCTCGACATGGGCGCCGTCATCGGAAACGCGCAGGGCAACAACCCCGACATGGTGGACAAGCTCGGCTGCTTCGACTTCCCCGGCATCGACGGCAAAGCTAAGGCTTCCTTCGGCTCCGGCTATTGCTTCGTGGCTTCCAAGCAGGACGATGGCGTCCGCACCGCGCTGGTTGCGGATTTCCTCAAGGCGCTCTATACGCCGGAACGCGCGGCAGAACGTGCGCTTTCCCGTCCGATGTTCGCCTTCCCGTCCTACAAACCCGCCTACGAAATCTATAAGGCGAGTGACAAGGTTGCGGATTTTCAGGAGCAGGTGGATTTCATCTTCAACTCGTTTGAAAACGGCACCTGGTACTGGTACGGCATGGAAGCGGGGCTCTCCGCAATGTCCGCCTACATCGAGTCCACCAACATCTTCGGCGTGGCGCTCCAAGGCGCTTGCGACGGAACCTACACCTCCGAAGAAGCGTATAACATGATCAACGATGATCTATTAAGCTTCGCCGGCGCCATGTAGATAGCCACTCGCAACATCTCTGCGTGAAACAAGCTTGGGAAGAGCGCGGGCATCTGCGTTCTTCCCAAGCTGCAAATGGTACGGTATGATCATCCTGTCCCGTCTGAAACACATAAAACCAATCAACTCGATATCCACTCGGTTCATATCCACCCGGTTTTCGCGATTCTAAACGAGGGAGAAGCAACTATGACCTCCGGAACAATGCTCAAGCGCCCGCGGCTCATCACCAGCTATGAACGAAGGCACAAACTGATCGGACTTGCGTTCGCAATTCCCGTCATGGTTTTTTTGCTCGCATTCGTGCTCTATCCTGTGCTATACAACGTTTATCTGAGCTTCACCAACGCGTCTCTGATTAAGAAAACAAGCAGCTTTGTCGGGTTTGACAACTATGTAAAAATCTTCAGCAACAAGCTGTTTCTCAAATACTTCTGGAATACCATTCGCTGGACATTCTTCTCCGTGCTGGGTCAGCTCGTTCTCGGCCTCGGCATCGCGCTGCTCATCGCGCGCCCGATGAAGGGCGGCACGGCGCTGAGAAGTTTCCTGCTGATTCCCTATGTCGTGCCCGCCGTCACGCTCGCGCTCGTGTCCAAGTGGATCATGAACAGCGACTATGGCATCGTCAGCTACTGGCTCCAGCAAGCGGGTCTTCTGGAGGCGCGGCAATCCCTGCTCGCGATGCAAGGCCCCGCGATGTGGGTCGTCGTCATCCTCAACGTCTGGCGCTCCTATCCGTTTCCCATGCTGATCTACTGGGCGGCGCTCAAGAGCATCGACAAGCAAATCTACGAGGCCGCGACCGTTGACGGCGCGGGCAAATGGAAAACGTTTCTGCACATCACCCTGCCACAGCTGAAAAACACCACCATCGTGCTCGCGGTGCTGCGCATCATCTGGACCGCGACGTATTATGACCTGATCTTCATGGTGACCGGCGGCGGGCCTTCCGGCTCCACCACGCACCTGCCGATCTTGATCTATCAGGCGTCGTTCGGCTCCTATCAAATCGGCTATGCCGCCGCGATCTCTATGATTCTCGGCGTGTTGATGTTCGGTTGCATCATCTTCTACGTCGCCAAATCCGGCTTGACGGAAGACTGACAGAAAGGCAGGAAACGAAGATGAAAAGCATGAAAACATCCAAAATCACCACCGGCATTCTTGTCGGAATCCTGATCGTCTTTCTGGTCGTGATCGTCGGCTTCCCGCTGGCGTGGATGGCGTTGAGCTCGCTTAAACCCGGCGTAGAGCTCTTCACAATTCCGCCGAAGATCATGCCGCAAAATTGGTCTCTGGAATGGTACATCCAGGCGTTTAGCAATCCAAATGTCATTCGGTACTTTCTCAACAGCCTGCTCATCGCCTCCGTCGTGATGGTGGTCGATATGCTCCTCGGCACCTTGACCGCCTATAGTCTCACGCGTTTTCGTTACAAGGGCAGAAAGCTCATCCTCATCTGCGTGCTTGCGGCATACTGCGTGCCGCCAATCATGCTCATGCTGCCACTGTATAAAATCGTAAACGCGTTTGGCATGCCCGAAAGTCACATTGGCGTGATCATCGCGCATTTAACGGTGACGCTGCCGTTTTCCGTCTGGCTGCTTGTTTCGTTCTTTAAAAAGCTGCCAAAGGAGATCAACGAGGCAGCGGTCATGGACGGCGCAAACGAAATGCAAGTGTTTCTCAAGGTCGAGCTTCCGCTTTGTGTCTCCGGTGTGCTCAGCACGGGCATCATGGCGTTTATCATGTCGTGGAACGAGTTTCTGCTCTCCAGCGTTCTCATCAGTAAGGAGTCGATGAAGACGCTGACCGTTGGGCTTGCGAATTACATCAGCTCCACGCACATCGACTGGGGCATCATCATGGCGCTCGGCACCATCACGACCATCCCCGTCATCATCCTCTTCGCGCTGGTACAGAAGTATTTCGTCGAGGGTATGACCGCAGGCGCAGTGAAGGGATAATTCCATAAACCGATGATCAGCCTAGCTCAACTCGATATGAACGGCATTGTTCGATCCGCAACATCCATTTGGTCGAAACAGGCCGGCTTTCACAAGCGCTTACAGTATCTGTTTCTGTTGATCCGCCTTGTTGGAATCATCACGATTGCGCCTTTCGGTTAATCGGGCCCTGGCTAGCATTGTTACGATCAAAAAAAATCACACACGCTTCGAATTTGAGTGAATTCGAGTCGTGTGTGATTTTCTATTTATCCAGCAGGAAAGCAGGTGGATTTAATATTGTCCTTGAAGGCAGAGAAATCCCGCGATCAACGTCATCTTTGTTGTTGGTGTTCGTTGGCGTGTCTCTTCTTCGGGGTTCCGTTTGTAACTTCACGGGTTTTTATTCTTTGCTTCGTTGCTTTGGTTAAAATGCGTTTTGTAATCGTTTTTACAGAAGGACTAGCCGTAGAGACTGTATTTTAACATTGTATGATTAAAAGACGCCTCGCGTTATAATGACGCTTGAAGAAAAATGATTGGGAAAGAAGATTGATTATGAAGAAGGAAACGATTCATCTTGCAGTAAGTCACTCTCCCGCGCCGGTGTCTCCCGCCGTAAAAGCCGGTGGGTTTGTGTTCTGTTCCGGTCAGTGTGGTTATGATGCGGAAAATGGGTGCTTTGGGGGCAGTGATATCGAGACACAAACGCGCGGCGCGCTGGATAACCTGCAGGCGGTACTGTACGCCGCAAGTAGCAGCCTTGAACAGGTTCTAAAGGTAAATATCTATCTGGCTGACGTTGCGGATTTTCCCATCGTCAATGAAATCTACAAAACCTACTTTACCGGGGAAAAGCCCGCCAGAACCTGTCTACAGATTGCGAAAATCCCCTTGGGCGCACTTATCGAAATCGAAGCTGTCGCTCTATCTGAATCGTAATAATCGTCGAATTCACGATCTTCCTCCAGAAATCAAAGAGTGATTTCGCAAAAAGAACGTTTCTAAATCAATTTTTCCAAGATTTTCTGAGCGAAAAACCAAAAAATACAAGAGTTTTAGTATATTGTGTGCTTAATTTGACATTTTGATGAAGAAATAAGCTCGTTTGTAAATTCGTTTACATACTCACCGCTCGCCAGTTTGCTACTATAAATTATGCTTATCAATGGGGATAATCATGTCTGTAAAATTCTAAATAAGGAGAGCGTATATGGAACAAAAGAATAACCCAAAAGTCGAGTTTTATGGCACCAATCTCTTCGCGCTTCTGCCCCTGCTCATCTTCATCGTTGGTTGTATCATGTTCTTCGTCGTATATAAAACATATGACATGATGAACCTCTGCATGGGCGGCTTCGTAGCACTTATCATCGGTTCCTTTTTCTCCAAGAACTGGGGCAACTACTGGCAAGCCGTTGTCAAGGGTCTCACCTCTCCCGTTATCTGCGAACTGATCTGTATCCTGCTTGTCGTCGGTATGTTCGGCAAGCTGATGACCCGCGGCGGTGTCGCGGAAGGCTTTGTTTGGCTGGGCGATAAGTTGGGCCTTTCTGGCGGAATGTTTACGGCATTCACCTTCATTGCAACCTGCATCATCGCAACGGCTACGGGTACATCCATCGGCACTCTGTTCACAGCATTCCCCATTCTATACCCCTCTGGACTGCTGTTGGGCGCAAACCCCATTTTGCTCGCCGGTGCAATCCTCTCCGGCGCGATCTTTGGCGATAATGTCGGCCCGATCTCCGATACCACCATCGCCTCTGCAACCACGCAAACCTACACGAGAAAAGAAGGCGTCGCGGATATTGCCGGCGTCGTTTCCTCCCGCTTGAAATATGCCCTTACCGCCGCAATAATCGCAACGATTTTGTTCGCGATCTTTGGTGGTTCCAACTCGGTCATCAATTCTGCCGAAGCGCAAAGCATTCTGGCTCAGTATAGCAATCCTAAGGGCCTAATCATGCTGATTCCGGTCATCATTCTACTGGTAATTGCATTCAAAAAACGTAACATTTACATCGCCTGCACCTGGGGTATCATCTCTGGTATCATCATCGGCTTGGTGTCGGGAATCATGACGCCTGCCGATATCATGACCATGGAAGGTGGCCAGTTGGGTGGCTTCCTGATGGATGGCATTAACAACATGATCGGCACCGTCGCTTACCTGCTTGCAACCGCGGGTATCATGGGGGTTCTCTATGGCAGCGGTTTGATGGACAAGCTCGTCCATGCGCTGAAGCAGAGCAAGCTGAACAAATCTGTTGTCGGCAGTGAAGCCATCATCGGCGTCGGTCTCATGATCACCTCCGTCTTCCTCGGCTCCGCAAACGGTCCCGCGATCATCATGTGGGGTCCTCTGGCGGATGATATCGGTCACTCTGCAAAGTTGCACCCTTATCGCCGTTCCAACCTGATGGACGGATTCGGCTCTACTCTCCCGGTCATCATTCCAGTGACCAGTGCGTTTATCTTTATCGCCATCTCCTGTGTTCAGGGCTTGATGGGCACCTATAGCTTCGTGTCTGAAATCAACCCCGTCGCACTAGCGGGTGCCACCTTCCACTGCTGGCTGCTCTTCATCGTGTTGACCTTTGCCGTCATCACGGGCTGGGGCCGTAGGTTTGAAGGCCCCGGGGGTAAAGAAGTCAAGACGCTTGCCGAAGCGGAGAAAGAGTAAGAGCAACTCGAACCCGATTTCATGTGAAAAATCATCATATAAAGCGAAACATTTCCTGACAACTTCATGAACAGTGCCCCATCACCGGAAAGAACCAATTCGGTGATGGGGCACAAAGCGTATGAATCTCAAAAGTTTACAAAAGACGTGTTATCTGTTTACTTTAATAGCACTACGATTATTATCTTTGTGAAATTGAACTTTCGACTGTCACGGGCATTAAAAAGGCTCGACGTGTAGGCTATCGAACGCATACACGAAAATGTTTCTCGTTGCAAAACGCACAACTACCGATCATAATGTTATTTATTTCATAACATCCTGTTACCTCGAATTGTCGAGCGTCGTCGATATGCAGTCGATGCGGAGGGATTATCATTATGACTGATCGTATCTTTTATCAGGAAGATTCACCGTGGGTGGAAATGAAAGGCTTGTCTTGGCCTTCTCTCACAAGCGGACAGGTTTGCAAGCATTTCCCCAAGGGGTATATTCTCTACAATCAACAGGAATTCTGCGATGATGTGTTTATCGTTCAACATGGCAGAGTCGCCATGTGTCTGTGTACGCCAAGCGGGGGTATGCGAATCGCCGTCATCTTAAACGATGAATGCATGTTTGGTCACCAAACCCTGTTTGATCAAAATCCCAACTCCTGTCAGGCACAAGTCATCAGCGACGAAGGTGCTTCCATCTATATCATTCCAAAAGCGCTCGTTCAGGAAAAGATCAATTCAGACTATGACGTTATCTACAATATGCTGGCACAAAGCAATAAAATCAACCGGATGTTGCTCACACAGATCGAACTGATGAGCTTTCAGCGCAGCGAAAGCCGCGTGTGCTTTTATCTCATGCACATGGCGGATCAATACTCCTATCAGCAGGGCACGCAGCAGATTTTGCATCTGCGCTTCACCCATCAGGATATTGCGGATGCTTCGGGACTGAGCCGTGTTTGCGTCTCCAACGTGATTTCCGGGTTGATCAAGGACAATGTTCTTCTAAAAAAAGCGGGAACCTATATGGTGCTGGATATTGAGAAACTGCGCGATAGACTGAATAGCCCCGCTGCAATTGAGTTGTAAAAAAGGTTGATCCGTATTGTTTTAACGCTTTGCGAAAATAAACGGATTGACGTTGCGCGCGTTTATTTTACAGATATGATATATCCGCAAAAACGCCCAATTTGGGCGTTTTTGTAAAGCGATTTACAGTAATTTTGTCCCCCGCATGATAGAGTGAAATGAACAAATCATCCCTGTACCACCATTTCATTTCATTAAAAAACCATATGTGGGAGGCAGAAAAATGTCCGCAGAAAAACTAGTCAGCGAATTTGTAAAAGAAGCACCGCCGTATGTCGTCGGCGCCGATGAGCAGAGCAAAACCATGCGTCCGGGCGTAACCAAGCTGTTGCAGCTTGCTACCAACGAAAACCCGTTTGGCACCTCTCCCATGGCTTGCGAAGCAATGAAAGCGCAGGCCCCCTATTCCAACCGTTATCCCGACGTACGCGCGCAGGCGCTGCGCATCAAGCTCGCCGCCAAACACGGCTTAACGCCAGAAGAAATCATGGTGACCGAGGGTGCAACGGCAGGTTTGGGCTTCATCTCCGAGGTATTCATTCATCCCGGCGATGAGATCATTCTCACTCCGCCCACCTATCCCAGCTACTATAACTACATCAAGCGTTGCCGTGGTAAGCTGGTGGAAGTGCCTATGAGCGAGGATACCCTGGTTCCCGATTTTGATCAGGTGCTTGCCGCCATAACCCCGAAGACAAAAGCAATCTACCTTTGTAACCCCAATAATCCCACCGGAACGCTGATCGATTCCGATGCGCTGCACACCTTCCAAAAGAAGCTTCCGGAGCATGTGCTGCTGGTTGTCGACGAAGCATATATCGATTTTGTGGAAGATCCCAACTATCGCACCATGGTGGATGCGATCTGTGACGACGTGAATCTCATCGTGGTTCGCACCTTCTCCAAGCTGTATGGCATGGCCGGTGCCCGCATGGGCTATCTCATGTCCAATCGCGAAATCGTGGACTACCTTCAGCGGGATTCCACGGGTTTCTGCTGCAGCCGCATGGGCTTATATGGAGCGGAAGCTGCGCTGGACGATCTGGAATTCCAAAATATGACCCGCGACGGCGTTCGGGAAAGTCGCCACATTCTCGTGAGTTGCATGGAAGAGTTGGGATTCCGCATTTGGCCGTCCCACGCAAACTTCATCTACTTCGACCCGATGTGTGACGTGCAATGGTTCGCTGACCGAATGCTGGATTATGGCATCATCATTCGCGGAAACTTCAAAAAGAACCGCATTTCACTCGGTACCCCGGAAGAAGATCGTTTCGTCTGCAAAGCCATGCGTGAAATCATCGCCGGTATTCGAAAGTAAATCGCTCAAGAGCCGCTTTTTTAGCGGCTCTTGCTTCTATCAAAACAAAGATCTAGCAATCCAACAATCTAATAATCCAGTAAACAGATTCGCTCATCCGCCACCTTGTCTTCTAACTTCCCGCAGCCGGGTTATATTTGATTCCATCATTTTTATTATCGGAGATACGCTTATGAATAAGTTTGAGTCACAGCGTATGTATTATCCGGTACTCGGATACAATACATTCCTCAACTCCGCACAAAACGGCCTGATCCCGAGCTATGCCGCCGAAGCGATGAGCCAGTATATTCAGCACCGCCACGTATTCGCCCTGGATGTGATCGCAATGACGGCTATGTGGACGGACGCGGATGATCTGCGTGTCAAAATCGCCCGGATGCTTCATTGCAAACCCGGAGAAATTCTCTTCGGCGTCAACTCTTCGGAGTTGTTCAACATCTTTTCCAACGGAATCGAACTACACCCTGGAGATAATGTGGTCACCTATGACTGCGCCTATTTTGCCATGACCTACACCTGGTTTAACAAGAAACAGGATGGCATTGAAACGCGTATCGCCCATGAACGTAACGGCGCTGTTTCGGCGGAGGATTTGATGGTGCTGTGTGATGAGCACACGCGCGCGCTGACGGTCTGCCATGTCGACTTTGAATCCGGTTATCGCCATGATCTGAAGAAGTTGGGGCGCTTCTGCCGGGAGAGGGACATTTGGTTTGGCGTTGACGCCACACAGTCCTGCGGAGCTATGAACATAGACGTAGAGGAAATGCAGATCGATTTTCTCACAACCTCCACATATAAGTGGCTTCAATGCTTGTTGGGGTTGGGGTTTGCCTATATCGGCAGTCGGTTACTACCCCAATTAAAGCAGAGCGTGATCGGCTGGGTCGGTACCGTGGACAAGCTGCATAACGATCCGATGGTGCTGGAGTTGACGCAGGACGCGCGGCGCTTTGAGTGCGGTGGTCTGAACTTCTGCGCTATGGAAGGACTGAAAACGACCGTAGACGCCTATCAGCGCCTTGGCAAGCAGGATGTCGAGGATTATATTCTTTTTCTCGCGAATTATGCGTATGAGCGCGCGGCGCAGTTGAAGGAATGCCGCATACTGGGAGATTTTTCACCGGAGCATCGATCCGGCATCGTGACGATTGTATATCCAGAGCGATTTTGTATCACGCGAGCGTTTCTGCAAAGCCGCAATATTAACGCCATGCCGCAAGGGCCTGGACGCTGCCGCCTCTCCATTCATTATTACAACAACAAAGGCGATATTGATGTTTTCTTTGATCTTCTCGAAGAACTGGAACGCGAAAGGTAAGGGTTCAACTCAATGATGGAACGCTTCATCGATCTGCGCAGCGATACGGTTACCGTACCTACCCCGGAAATGTACGACGCCATCCTACACGCGCCGGTAGGAGACGATGTGTTCGACGACGACCCGACCGTCAAGCAACTGGAAACGTTGGCGGCGCAACGGCTCGGTAAAGAGGCTGCCTTGTTTGTACCCACCGGAACGATGGGAAATCAGGCAGCCATCATGGCCAGTACCCATGCGGGCGACGAAATCATCGCAAGCGCGAGAAGCCACATCATCAGCTACGAAGGCGGAGCGCCCGCGCGTCTCTCCGGCGTGGGTTATGCGCTGGTGGATCATGACGACGGCACGGTACACGCGGACGACATCGTTCGCTTAGCGCGCCCACCACATGATAATTGTTCCAACGAATATGTCCGCTTTTTATACC
>JAQVML010000355.1 GCA_028703645.1 Eubacteriales bacterium | reverse complement strand
CGCGGGTATGAGTTTCTCGAAGACAAACTCACCGGACTTGGCGCGAATATTGTGAGAAGAGTGAAGTAACTTACTTTTCTTGAAAGAAAAGTAAGCAAAAGAACTTAAGTGATACAAGACTGTAACAGAATTGCATTCAAGATAAACAAATAAGAAGATCGTAAGATTTCTTTTTTAACAAAGTAAGCAAAAGAACTCAAGTGATACAAGACTGAAACAGAATTGCATTCAAGATAAACAAATAAGAAGATCGTAAGATTTCTTTTTTAACAAAGTAAGCAGAAGGACTCAAGTGATACAAGACTGAAACAGAATTATAATAAAGATAAATAGAGATATTGAACGAATCGTTTGCTTTCCGGCCAGGGAAGCATTTTTAATTGACTGGAAAACCGATAAATTGCAGGAAGCATTAGACTATGTATCACCCTGCGTGGTATTGATAATTGTATACTATTTTTGACATAACGTATGATAATCGTGGATATTCATCCGATTTCACATGTTTTATTGACTTATGCACATACCAAAACGCGAAAATCTCGCGTTCTGTGGATAACGTGGTGGATAATGTGGATAACACAGTGTGGATAACTCATACATTTTTTGTGAATAAGAGGTATGCATGATTGCCTTTCACACATGGTAACCCCGCCTTTTTTGCGTTTATTTTGCAGGACGCGCTTCAATTCAAAAACGATTTGTACAATTCGTATAAAAAGAGAAGTTGAGCAGCGAAGGAATCAACGCGCTTAAAAAAGAGCGCGCGTGTTGTTGTCCTCGCTGGCAATTTGAGTCGTTTTTGGCTATACTACAGGTAACGTCAGCGCCGCGAAAAAATCCCCTGCGCGGCATGAAAGGAACCATACCTATGCGTCTGTTTATCGCCATTCCCCTGCCGCCGGATATCACGCGCGCGCTCTCGGCAGCTCGCGTCGCGCTGGAAGACTACGGCGCCGCGGGTCGATTTGTTCCGCGCGAAAACTATCACATCACGCTGCACTTTTTAGGCGAAACGGATGCGCTCAAGGATATTACCGATGCTATGCGAGAGGCGGTGCGCGATATTCGCCCGTTTGTGCTGCGGCTAAAGGAATACGGCTCGTTTAAGACGGATGGTTCGCACACGGGCTTTGTCGGCGTGAGTTGCGACAGCGACGAACTAGACCGCATGTATGAAACGCTGGAATCCGCGCTCTGGGAACGGGGTTTTTCCAAAAATCGAGGCAGGCTCACCCCGCATATTACGCTGGGCAGAAGGATTGAGGGCGACGAAGGCTTTGTGCTGCCGCCGCAAAAAGCCGCGTTTACGGCAAACGCCGTCGTGCTCTACGAGAGCAGAAGCGAACGCGGGCAAATGCAGTATACGCCCTTGCATCGGGAGATGCTTTCATGAGCGGCAAGCTCCATTTTATATTGGGCCGCGCGGATACAGGTAAGACCGCCCGCGTGGTCGCCGCCCTGCGCGCGCATCAGCAAAACGGCGAACGCGCGATTTTGCTTGTGCCGGAGCAATACACGTATGAGGCGGAGCGCCTGCTGGCGGAGTCGCTGGGTGGCTTGCTCGGCGTTCAGGTATTCAGCTTTAACAGATTGACCGAGCGTGTGCTCTCCCTTTCGGGAAAGACACGCCCTTTTTTATCCGCAGAAGGACACCGGATGGTGATCCGTCGCGCGATTGACATGCGCAAAAACGAGCTCAAGCTCTGTTCCCGCGCGGCGGAGAGCGCGGGCTTTGCGGAAGAATTGCAATCCATCTTTCAGGATATCAAGCGCGCGGGGCTGACGCCGGACGCGCTGGATGCGCTGATCGTTCGCCTGCCGGAAGAACTGCCGCTGACGGAGAAGCTCAGCGATGTTTCGATTTTATACCGCGAGACGGAAACGTATCTTCAGGAGCGTTATTTGAGCTTGGACGACGCGGCGATGGAAGCGACGAAGCTTTTGCCGGAGTCGTTTGTTGCGGGACATCCGGTTTATATCGACGGTCTCGACAGCCCGAATCGCCAGATTCTCGCGCTTATCGGCGAAATGCTGCTCGTCTGCCCACTTGTTACCATCACGTTGCGAATCGACTGCGTGCAGCGCGCGGATGAAGAGGTGTTTGAGCCGGAGCGGGAAGCGCTGCAGCAACTGCGCGACGTGGCGGAGCGTGTCGGCGCCGCCGTGACCGAAGAGCGACTCTGCGAGCAGACAAATCGCGCGGACCCGCTGATGCGGCACATCGAGCGAAATCTGTTTGCCTATCCTGCCGAGCTCTATCATGGCAACGCGGAAAAGCTCACGCTCTTTGGCGCAAGCGATCGCAGAGCGGAGGCGGAAGCGCTCGCGGAGGCAATCGTCTCCTGCGCGCGTGAGAAACACATCCGTTATCGCGACATGGCGGTGATCGTGTCGGATTTGGACGCATACGCAGGTCTCATTCGCCGCGCCTGCGCGCGCAGGGGGATTCCGATCTTTCTCGATCGCAAGCGCCCGCTTTCCGGGCACGCGGCGGCGGATGCGGTTCTCGCGGCCTGCGCCTATGTTTCAAACGGATTTCATGCGGACGATTTGTTACGCTATCTCAAGAGTGGTTTTTCCGGCTGCGACGAGGCGGACGCGGAAGAGCTCGACCTCTATCTACGCCGAACGGGACTGCGCGGCAGCGTATTGACCAAGCCCTTTACCCGCGCGAACCCCGGCGAGGGCGCGGAGCGGGCGCGTGCTTGCGCGGCGGCGGCGCTTGAGCCGCTGGGCAAAGGACTCGCCCGCGCGAACGTTGCGGATCAGGTGCGCACGCTGTATCAATTTTTGCTGCAGATCGACTTGCAGCACCAACTCGAAAATCGCGCGGAAGAATTACAACAGCAAGAACGCTTGGCGGAGATGCAGGAACACGCGCAGGTTTGG
>JAQVML010000354.1 GCA_028703645.1 Eubacteriales bacterium | reverse complement strand
CGGAAGCGCGGACGCGTATGTGGATGTCGTTTGCAATGAAATTTTGCCTCGCGTGGCGGAGGAACGGTTAGCCCGGTATTGCGACGTGTTTTGCGAGACGGGCGTGTTCTCCGTGGAACAAAGCAGGCGCGTTCTGCAAACGGCGCGTTCACTCGGCTTGGGGCGCAAGATTCACGCGGACGAGATCGACGCCATCGGCGGCGTGCTGCTTGCGGGCGAGCTTTCCGCGACCTCTGCCGAGCATCTAATCGCGACGGACGATCGCGGAATTTCCGCACTCGCGCGGGGCAACGTCATCGCGTGTCTGCTGCCGCAGACCTCGCTCTACCTCAATAAAAATTTCGCCCGCGCGCGGGAGATGATCACTCGCGGCGTCGCGGTAGCGGTGGCATCCGACTTTAACCCCGGATCGTGTCCGTCTTTAAACCTTCAACTTTCGGCAAATCTCGCGTACCTGCGCTATCGCATGACGCCGGAGGAAACCCTCACCGCGCTGACGCTCAACGCAGCCTGTGCAATCGGCATTGGCGAACGGCTCGGTTCTATCGAGCCCGGCAAGCAGGCCGACCTGACGCTGTGGAATGCGGACGGGATGGAACTGCTCTGCTACCGCATGGGCAGCAATCAGGTCAAGGCGGTGGTCAAACGGGGGAAGGTTGTCGTTTCATAAATAATAGAATCCATGCGCAATCCTCTGAGTGGATCGGGGATTACGTTTTCATTTTGGATCTGCTATTCTCTCATGATTCTTTAGGAGGTGGTTTCGGAATGGATGAGGAAGAACGAGAAGTATTGATTCAGCGTGAAATGGCGCGCCTTCGTGAAGCAGATGAGGCTGCGCTTTGCGCTCTCAACGAAGATTCTATCCGGCGAAGAACGACCTGGTTTGAGGAGAACAGAAGCCGATTTGCGTTTTTATCGAATGATCCTGTACGCGCGGCGTACGCATTGCTCCTTGCGCGCTTTGGCATCACGCCGCAGGAAGCGCCGATCATCTCCCATGATGAAAGGAGAATCATCTTTCACTCGCAAAATTTTTGCCCGACGCTGGAGGCGTGTAAACGGCTGGAGCTGGATACACGCTTTGTCTGCAAGTATCTCAACGAAGACGCGACCAACAGGCTGATTCAATTGATCGATCCACGCTTGCGGTTTTCTCGAAACTATGCGTATCTACGACCATATGTTCCGTTTTGCGAAGAGATGATTTACTTAGAGGATGAGACGACGAAGACTTGAATTGCAGGCGATCAGGAGATGAAACTGCACTGCTATCTCATGGGTAGCAATCAGGTCAAGGCGGTGGTCAAACGGAGGAAGGTTGTCGTAAGGCAAGCGAACGTTGAATAAAAGAATGCATCTAAAACAAAAGGCCTCGATGGGCCTTTTTGCTTGGATCGGATGTTCAGTGAAACAAGCTATATGCGTTGACGAAACTTGAAAAACAGGGTTATAATCGAGCGAATACAATTGAAACACACGACTGGTTTGGACGAATCTGTCCAAACGTAGAACCAGAATTCTTGACCGTCGAACCAGACAACGCGGTTGAAGGACGGTCGACGTTACCGGAAAGTTGAGCTCGGCATGACCACACATCAATCCAGAAATGAAACAGCGCTTCGAGTTGGAATCATCCTTCTGCTGATTTGTATCGTTGCTAGAATCGTGCAGATTTCACTCAACTCCTACACAATGTTTTATCAAACGCTTAATTCGGACATGGCAGGCGACCTTCTGCAATCGGAGCTTGCGGCCTCACAGGGACATCTGCTTTTTGCGGATCAGTGGTATCTTTCGACGGAGCTGCGCGTCATCGGCATCAACATCATACCGACGATTCTGTTCTACTTTGGCCTGTCTTATCGAATGATTTGGGCGCTGACATGCGGAATCGGCGCGATCTTCATCACGCTCAGCGTGTATTTTTCCTTGCGCATGCTACGCATCAAGCGGTTTGAGTCGCTGCTTGCGAGCCTTTTAATCCTGTTGCCGACAGGAGAACTATCATACTGGCTCTATATTTATCCGATCTATCCTGCGTTCATGATTCTGATGCTATTTCTCACTGCGTTTTTAACAGAATTGATCACATTGGAGACTCCCGGTTGGCGTGTATGCTTGCTTGGATCGCTGGTTTCCTTCCTGTCAGGACTTTGCGGAGCGAGACTGATTGTTCAGGCAATGTTGCCCATCGTTGCGTTTGTGCTGTATCGCGTGCTTCGAAAACGCATGCGTGACGATATCGGCGTTTTCTTGGTCAAGGACACGTTTAGAGAGACTTGGCGTGTGCTGCTGTGCGCAGCAGGCATGTTAGCGGGCTATGTCATTTATGCGGCTGTGTTTTGCGGCAGATATGGACAAGGAACCGTACCGACGGAAATCGGATCGATTCAGCAGATTAGCCAGAGTCTGCTATATCTTCCCAAGGCGCTGTTGATGGTATATGGGTTATCTTATCAGCCAACATCGGTCAGCACCGGCTTCGCGCTGGCGGCTCAACTTCTTTATCTCGTGGTGGCATACGCTTGTTATGGCTGGTTGCTCACAAATCGTAATCGCATTGATGCCAGAAAAAGCAACTATCTGAAGATGACGACGGTACTGGTAGTTTTCTCCTTTCTGCTCGTTTGCATTTTGAAGGATCACGACGGGGATCAGCCGATCTGGCGCTATTTTGCGCTTGGCGCCTATTCGATGCTGCTGGTGATTCCGCTTGCGATCAGCTCTTGGAACCGGCGATCGCTTCGCTATGTGTTGGCGGTTGCTGCGTCGCTTCTTGTGTTTGCGTATCCGTGCTATCATAATGCAAGACAAATCTACAACGAGATAGAGAAACCCTATGATCCGCCGGCGTATCTTTGCTATCTGGAAGAGAACCACTATTCGTTTGGAGAAG
>JAQVML010000353.1 GCA_028703645.1 Eubacteriales bacterium | reverse complement strand
TATCTGGGTACGCAGGCGACCGCGGCGCCGGAGCAGTTTGGCTATCAGCAGACCGATCAGCGCTCGGATCTCTACTCCACCGGCATTCTGTTGCTGTTTCTCTGTACCGGTTCCTATGAATTGGAGTCGCTCGAAAAGATATCCTCTCGAACGCTTAAAACCATCATTTTAACCTGTACGCGCTTTGACCCGAATCGCAGGTATGCTTCGGTGCGGCAGCTGCGCGCGCAATTGTTGCGATTCAACCGCGAGATTACCCGATCCCCCGTCTCCTTTCTCAAAGGCGCTATGCTGGGGTTGTGCTGCGGCATCGTTCTCTGCGCCGGGCTGTATCTATTTGGCGCAATCCCCGCTAGGCCGGAAAACATGCCCTTGCTCTCCGCCGCATCCGATCAAACGCTCGTTGCCGATGCAAGTGTCGAGCCGGTTGTGTTTGATTCGCCCGCGTTTGAAGAGGTTGTTCGCCGGCAACTCGGTGTGGACGAATCGACGCCGCTGTATCAGGCGGATTTGGACAAGATCACCAGCATCTATCTCTTCGGAACAACGTTTCTCAGCAGCTGGAATGATGTTCAGAACAAAACGCAGTATAACTCCCCCAGTCAGGCTGGAACCATCAACACGTTGAGCGATATTCCGAAGCTGCGAAATCTCTCCGAGCTTTCACTGAGTTATCAGTCGATCTCTGATTTAACCCCGCTGAAGGGATTACATCTGATTCGCCTTGCGCTCAACGGAAATCTGATCAAGGATCTCTCCCCGATTTCAAGCATGCCAGATTTGCAGGAGCTGCTCATCGGGCAAAATCCGATCTATAGCATCGATTCTCTGGCGTCCTGCGCTTCCCTGCAGCGTGTAGACCTCGACGATACCTACGTGGTCGACATCTCTCCGCTCGGCGCGGAGTTGAAGTGCGTTTTTCTCAAAAATACGCCTGTGATCGATTATTCCCCGCTGCTCAAGATGACGCCTCTGCGGGATGTCTTTCTCTCGAACCTAAGCGAAAACGAGCTCTCGATTCTCGTGCAGTTAACAAGTCTCACCTCGCTGGTGCTTGTTGATAGCTTGACGAGCATAAAGCCCATATTGACACTCAAAAATCTAAAATCGCTTGCACTGAACGATAGCAGGCTGACTAGTATTGACGGCATTGAGGCGCTGGAGAAACTCACGTATTTTCGCATATTCACAGACACCAATATAGACTTAACGCCGCTGACCAAGCTGCCGCGGTTAAGCTGGCTCGATATCTACAAGCAACCGATATCGGACTACTCCGTCCTTTTTCGAATCGCAAGTCTACAGACGCTCTATTGCTCACAAGCACAAAAAGTAACGATTTCCACGCTCGACTTTGCGAGAAACTTTCAGATCTTCCCGATCGATTAGCCATATCAATTCGGCATGCTTCACTGCCTAAACTTACATATCCCATGTCAAATTTGTTCACTTTTATTTGCTTGACATTTTGCTAACGGGGTGTATTATTAACACCGTTAGCTATTTTTGACGAAAGCGAGGTGCTGAAAATGGACTACACCGCTCTTGCGCGCGAATACATGGAAGTTCTCTTTCAAATGCGCAACCGGAAAACCTCCAAAAAAATATCGGACTCGATGCATGGGGAGCATGTGATGCTGACCTATCTTTCCCACCACGGCGGCAGCGGAATCCCCAGCGAAATCAGCAACGAACTGGGCATCAGCACCGCGCGGATCGCGGCAACGCTCAACAGTCTGGAAGCCAAGGGCTTGCTCACGCGCAGAATCGACGAGCTGGACCGCAGGCGCATTCTCGTGGAGCTGACCCCGACCGGGCAAATGAAAGAATCCGAGCACGAAAAGCGCATCGTGAGCATGATGGTTCGTATGCTCGAAAACCTTGGCGAGCATGACGCAACCGAGTTTTTACGAATTTTGAAAAAGCTGAGCAGTCACGTTCCGGAAGATTTTTTCCCGCCGGATGATGCAATAAAGTGATGCTTGCTTCGTCATATTCCTAGGCCCCTTACGGTCTCGTGATCGCATAAATTGAAATTGTTGGATATAAGGAGAAATACATGTTCCGTTTACTCAAACGCCTGAAAGCAGCCGAGTGGCTGCAGGCGCTCGTCAGCCTTGCTTTCATCGTGATGCAAGTTTGGCTGGACCTCAAACTGCCGGACTATATGTCCGAAATCACACGACTCACGCAAACACCGGGCAGCGCGATCGCGGATATCTGGCTCGCCGGCGGCAAGATGCTGCTCTGCGCGCTGGGCAGCGTCGCCTCCGCAATCATCGTCGGATTCTTTGCCGCGCGAATCGCAGCTTCGTTTTCCCAGCGGTTGCGCAGTCAGTTGTTCTCCAAGGTAGATTCGTTTTCCATGGAGGAAATCAACCGCTTTTCAACGGACAGCCTGATTACGCGCTCCACCAACGACATTACCCAGGTGCAGATGCTGATCACAATGGGACTTCAGATGATCGTAAAAGCGCCGATCATGGTCGTTTGGGCGGTCACCAAAATCGCCGGAAAAGGCTTGGAATGGTCGCTTGCAACGGGTGTTGCGGTGCTCATCATGATCGCGGTGATCTCCGTTTTAATGGCGCTTGTCCTGCCGAAATTCCGTAAGATGCAGACGTTGACCGATAACCTCACCCGCGTGACGCGCGAAAACCTGACCGGTCTTCGCGTGGTGCGCGCCTATAACGCCGAACCGTATCAAGAGAATAAGTTTGAAACAGCCAACGCGGAATTGACCGCGACACAGCTCTTCACCAACCGCGGCATGGCGGTAATGATGCCGCTGATTGCGACGCTGATGAACGGACTCACGCTTGCCATCTATTGGATCGGGGCGCATCTCATCAACGGCGCGGGAATGATGGATCGGCTAACGCTGTTTTCCAACATGGTTGTCTTC
>JAQVML010000352.1 GCA_028703645.1 Eubacteriales bacterium | reverse complement strand
TCCCCCGTCCTTGCGGGACAGGCTCATGCTTCCGCGGGAACTCACCATGCGAATGCCAAGCGATTCCGCCGCCGAAAACTGCGCCGCGAGCAAATCCCCCGCGCCGTTTGGAAAAACGTAATGGTGATCAAAACAGGTTGTGCAGCCGTATTTCATCAGTTCGCCCATGCCGCTCAGCGAGCTGAGGCGAACGGTGTCCTCGTTGAGATACGCCCAGATGTCATACAGCGCGGTCAGCCAGTCAAACAGTTCCAGATTCTGCACGTGCCGAAGATTCCGCGTAAAATATTGATAGAGATGATGATGCGTGTTGATCAAGCCCGGGTAGAGAATAAGCCTGCTTGCGTCGATCACTTCGTCCGCTTGCACATTTTCCAGTTTCCCGATCGCGGCAATCACGCCGTCCTGCATCAGAACATCCGCGCCGCGCAGAATGGAATCTTGATCGTCGCAAGTGACGATGCAGCGTGCGTTTTTTAAGAGTGTCTTCATGGTTCTTCGCTCCTTGCCACTCATACCGTTTGCCTTCGCCAAAGGCGGCAAACCCTTGTAAGATGCGGCTGTATTTGCTATACTGAATTGCCTATTTTCCCGAATATCACACATTTTTTGTGTCTCTCGGAATATATTTTATCATAATGCACCGCCAAACCACAAGAACACGCGTGCAGAATAGACAGGACAGGAGTATGAAGGCATGACCCCGAACGCACTCATCGAAATCGTAAACGTCGGGTTTCAATACGCGGGTGCGGAAAAAGTCGCACTCAAGAACATCAGCCTCTCGATTCAGAAAGGCGAAGTGATCGCGATTGTTGGGCATAACGGCTCGGGCAAGAGCACACTTTGCAAAATGCTCAATGCGCTTTTACTGCCAGCGGAAGGCACGGTCACCGTGGACGGCATGGACACGCGGGACGAGAATAATCTGCTTGAGATTCGCCGCCGTGTCGGCATGGTGTTTCAAAACCCGGATAACCAGCTTGTCACCACAATCGTGGAGGAAGACGTTGGATTCGGCCCGGAAAACCTCGGTGTTCCCCCGGCGGAAATTCGCGCGCGCGTCGACGCGGCTCTAAACGAAGTCGAGATGACCGCCTATGCCGAGAAGGCAAGCCACGCGCTCTCCGGCGGACAAAAGCAGCGCGTCGCCATCGCGGGCCTGCTCGCCATGCAGCCGGAAGTGCTTGTGTTGGACGAAGCCACCGCCATGCTCGATCCGCGCGGACGCGAAGAAGTGCTCTCCACCGTGAAGAAGCTCAACCGCGAGCGCGGCATGACCGTAGTCATGATTACTCAATTTATGGAGGAAGCGCTGGGCGCGGATCGCGTTTTCGTTCTTTCCGAAGGACGTCTTGTCATGGAAGGCACGCCAAAAGAGGTTTTTAACGAACGAGTTTTGCTGGAAAAAAGCCGTTTGGACGCGCCCGCTTTCGTTAAGCTGCGGGATGAGCTGATCTCGGCCGGACTTCCAATCTCGCACGAGGCGATGACTTGCGACTCACTCGCGGAGGAACTCAGCCGCGTTTTGCGCTCTGAGTAATCATTCATACGAACTCGAACTCTCGACCGATAAGGATAAACGATGCCAATACAAATTCAACAACTGGATCACACCTATCTGCCCGGCAGTCAGCTTGCCTACCCCGCGCTATCCGGCATCTCTCTGACCATTCAGGACGGAGAATTTCTGGGTATCATTGGGCATACCGGCTCCGGCAAGAGCACGCTGATTCAGCATCTCAACGGTCTTTTGCTCCCTACCTCCGGCTCGGTTTTGGTGGACGGGCTGGATACGCGCGAAAAGAAACTGAGAAAACAGATTCGCTCTCTGGTCGGCATGGTGTTTCAATATCCCGAATATCAACTATTTGAAGAAACGGTTGCGCGGGATGTCGCATTCGGGCCGAAAAACATGGGCATGCCGGAGGCGGAGATTGAGACGCACGTTACAGATGCGCTTCGTCTCGTCGGCCTCAATCCTGCTGAATTCGCCGAGAAGTCGCCTTTTGAACTCTCCGGCGGTGAGAAGCGCCGCGCGGCTCTGGCGGGCATTCTCGCGATGCGTCCAAAATATCTGGTGCTGGATGAACCCATGGCAGGGCTTGATCCGCGCGGTCGACACGAGATTCTTGCGCTTATCGAATCGCTGAGATGTGATTTTGGCACGGGTATCGTCATGGTATCGCATTCGATGGACGACGTTGCCATGTTTGCGGACCGCATTGCGGTGCTCGACAAAGGCTCTTTGTTTATGGTCGATTCGCCGGAATCCGTCTTTTCGCATAGCACGGAGTTGCTGAAGATGGGCTTGAACCTGCCGCAGTCCACACAACTGGTTCGCGCGCTTCGCGCGCGCGGCGTTGCGATTGAGCAGGACTATTTCCGCATGGACGAACTTTCACAGGATTTGATCGGGAGGTGGAAACATGACCGCTAACATCTCTCTGGGTCAATACCTGCCGGGCAACAGCGTGGTGCATCGCCTCGACCCGCGCACAAAGATATTCTTAATGGCGATCTATATCGCGATCGTGTTCGTGGTCAAGACGCTTCCTGTGTTCATTCTGCCCGTCTTGCTGTTGATCGCAATCTTCGTGTCTGCGCAAGTTCCGGCGAGCTACTTCTTCTCGTCTCTCAAGCCGATGAAGTGGCTGCTGGTGTTCATGTTTGTGATCAATCTTTTTGCCACGCAGGGCACCACGGTTTGGTTTGAGTGGAAGTTTATCAAGCTCACGCAGGAAGCGGTCGAACAGGCGGTCTATATCACACTTCGCCTCGTTCTGCTCGTGGCGGGCACGTCGATTCTAACGCTGACTACCTCCCCCATCGCGCTGACCGACGGGCTTGAAAAACTCATGTCGGCGCTTCGAAAGCTCCATTTCCCTGCGCACGAACTTGCCATGA
>JAQVML010000351.1 GCA_028703645.1 Eubacteriales bacterium | reverse complement strand
GTAATGCTTGAGATCGATATACGCAAAATCGACGGCAGCCAGCACGCGCGCAAATACGTCCTCCGGCACGCAAGCTGCGGTCTCAAGCGCGACGTGTATCCCCTCGCGATGGAGAGAAGCGCAAAGCTCCAACACAAACGCCGGATGCAGCAGCGCTTCGCCACCCGTCAACGTCACGCCGCCGCCGCTTTCGTCGTAAAACGGCTTATCCTTGACCAGCTCGGCCACGAGCGCTTCCACGGTATAGCGGGTGACTTTCTCGCCCGGAAGCGGCTCCATCGGCTGACTTTCGGGGTTGCTGCACCAGTCGCAGCGCAGATTGCACCCCTGAAAAAACACGTCCGTGCGGATACCCGCGCCGTCGTGAATGGAAAACTTTTGCAGATTGAAAATCAACGCTTCTTGCATAGTGGATGAACCTCGTTTCGGGTTGATTTTACACGAAAAATCACAAAAAGTAAACCCGATACTTACGAAAGAAAGCAATAATGCTTCCGAAAACAATATCACGATTGACTTTCGCTGCCCCTGCTTTTACAATATAGAGGAAGTTTTTTTGAATAATTGGGGTATTTATTATGGCGAATCCATTGCGCATCGGCATCATCGGCACGAGTTTTGTGAGCGATTGGATCTGTGAAGCTGCTCAAATGAGCGAAAGCTGCGAGATCTCCGCGGTGTTTTCGCGCGATCTTTGCCGCGGAAAAGCGTATGCTGAGAAGCAGTGCATCGGAACCTGCTTTGACGAAGAAGAGGCGTTTCTCGCCTCGGACGCGATCGACGCCGTGTATGTCGCGAGCCCGAATATTGCGCACTATCGCCAGACGCTGCGCGCGCTGGAGCACGGCAAGCATGTGCTCTGCGAAAAGCCGCTCGCCATCAACGCCGCACAGGCGGAGCGGATGATTGCCTTTGCGCATGAGCGAGGATTGATCCTGCTGGAGGCGATTCGCCCGGTCTACGACCCGTTTTTGTCGGGGCTAAAAGAAAATCTGCACAAGGTTGGCAGAATTCGCAGGGCGACGTTTGAGTTTTGCCAGTATTCCTCGCGGTATGATCGGTTTCTCGCGGGCGAGCGACCGAATGTGTTTGAATCCTCCCTGGGCAACGCCGCGCTGATGGACCTCGCGGTCTATTGCCTGCATACGTGCGTTGGCGTGTTCGGCGTGCCGCAAAAACTCAGCGCGGGCGCGAGCTTTTTGCCCAACGGAACGGAGGCTGCGGGCACGATGCTGCTCGACTACGGCGCACAGCAGACGACGATTTCATATTCCAAGGTGACGAGTTCGGTGAACCCGAGCATCGTGCAGGGTGAGCTGGGCACGTTGGTGTTTGACACGCTCAACCAGCCGAGCTATCTTAGGATGCTCTACCGCGACGGGCGAACGGAGCAGCTCTTTACGCCCGTGAAGAACAACATGGTACACGAGCTTAACGTGTTTGCGCGCCTGATTGCAAGCGGCGGAGATACGGCGATCTACGACGAGCAGAGCCTGCGGGTGATGCGCCTGCTGGACGAGGCACGCAGACAGATCGGTATCGATTTCGGCGTGGGAGAAGCGCTGTAACCGAATGGTTTGAACGACACAAAACGGAGCCGGTGAGGCTCCGACTTCTTTCTCCGGCTCTCCTAAACGGATTCAATTCTATGGTTCAGGGGATCCGGTTGCAATCGTGCCAGACGATAGACTTGTTTCGGAATCAAGCTTACCAAATGCCGCATCCATGGCGGCATGTTCGCCTTCGGTTTCGTAAAGCAGCACAGTTGCACGCTGAAAAACATCGTTCGCGTAGTATGAGACGATGAAACCGTGCGAATAAGATTGATCCGCGAATTGTTTCAGCCCATCTTTGGAGATTGAAAAACAGTATTGCATGGTCTGATAACCCAAATTCGAGTCATTGTATGGTGTATATTGCTTGTTTTGATGATCGGTTGCACGGTTTCCAGCAATTTTGCGGCATAGAAATCATACTCTGTAAAAGGAAAATCGGAGGTCAATTCCTGCGCAGGGTCAACAACCTGCTGGATGGGATTTCCCGTGAAAGGCGAACCGTTCAAGTATTTCTGTACGATGCCTTCACGCTTATCACCCCTTCGAGTGACTCGGCCATATTCCTGCAAATCCAAAGCATAGTCACAGTCTTCCGTCGAGATTGCGAGGATGTCGCTTGCGCTCCCCTTCTCTGTGCGCGGCGGCGCAACCAGCAGGAAAAGCTGGAACATACCAAAGACAAATATGGACGTGATAAATTTGACGAGAGCTTTCATAGATGCTTCTTTCGCTATTGTGTGATCGGATCAGCGTTTCGCTTTCTTAGGCGAATGATGAGAATGGCTACAACACTATTATACCGAACAAATGTTTCGATATCACGTGAAAAATTGTAAAAAAAAGTGCGGAGCAGTATGCCCCGCTTTGCTTGAATGATTCGTTGATAGATGGACCAAGAATTACCACGCACCGTAATTCGCGTGAATCGCAAGCGCATTTTGAGCGCGATCATTCCCCGCTGTAGAACAGCAGATAGTCGTCCACAAGAGTGAGATCGAGGCTATGCCCGCCCTCGTGCGGATGAAACTCGGTTTGGATGCCGCGCGCCGTCAGCGCCTCATACAGCGACGCCGCACCCACGGAGAAGGGATCGCTCTCGCCACCGCAGTCGAGATAGATCGAGAGTTTGTCGAGATCGTGCGCCTTGGCGTAGCCGGGAAGCGAGGACGCATCGGCAGGATCGCTCGAAAGCCAGCGCTCAAAGTGATCGCCGGAGAAGTCGCGATAGGTCAACGCGGGGCTATATGCGCCAACTTTCGTGAATAAATCGGGCCGATGCAGCCCGATTTGTAGCGCAAAGAGTCCGCCCATGGAGAAACCGCCGATGAAGCGACCCTCCGGTGGGGCGATTGTG
>JAQVML010000350.1 GCA_028703645.1 Eubacteriales bacterium | reverse complement strand
GCGCGCCACTTCAAGCGGGTGAACGATATACGGTTCGCCCGATTCGCGAAGCTGGCTTGCGTGTGTTTGGTATGCAAAATCGACGGCGCGGCGAAACACCTCCGTCTGCTCCGGAGAATACTTTTTGGAAAACTCTTGAACGAGCTCCTGCATATCCATAAAAACACACCTCCTCCCGCCATATGAGAATGCAAAGCGGGATCGCCCGCATACACGGGATGTAGGCTATAGAATACCGCTTTTCCCCTTAAAAAGTCAACCGCCGCAGGAAATATTTCAGTATTCCAATCGAGTATGGCTTTGAAATCATTTTTGCCTGCAAGAATGAATCAACTCTTGCATGATTTGGCTTAACGTCGTTTTCCCGTTAATGATGAATCACATCCTGCAAAGGGGTAAAAAAATCAACGGCGAACCGTTGATCTTCTTCTATGTTATGTTGGCTTAATACTGCATGACGGATTGCACGTCATATCCTTTGAGCGGGGTGCGCCCGTCAAACTCGGAACTCAGCTCGATGGCAAACCGCAGACCGACCACTTCGCCGCCCGCTTGCTCAACAAGCTTCACGGTCGCCAGCGCGGTGCCGCCGGTCGCGAGCAAATCGTCTACGATGACGACTTTTTGTCCGGGTTGAATGGAATCCGTATGAATCTCCAACACATCGGAACCATATTCCAGGCCATACTCATACCGCATGGTTTCGCAAGGCAGCTTGCCGGGTTTGCGCGCGAGCACAAAGCCCGCGTTCAGCGCATAAGCCAGCGCCGCGCCGATGACGAAACCGCGCGCTTCGGGCCCGATCACGAGATCGACCTGACGATCCCGCAGGGAATCCGCGATGGTCTCAATCAACGCATGATAGCCTTCTTTATCCTTGAGCAGCGTGGTGATGTCGCGAAATAAAACGCCCTTGATCGGGAAATCCGGTATGCTGCGAATCTTCTCTTTTAGGTCCATGTTACGCCTCCTGTCGGTCGTTTAACATTCGATAGAGCGGGCTTTCACCAAGCGTTCTCGTCGCACAGCCGCTCTTGAGAGAAATCAAACCTGTGTCCGGTTCATAAGCAAAAAACGAAAGCTGCGTAAAGACGCAGAGCGCAAAGAGTTCTTCGTTTCGCAGCGCGCGTGTGAGCGCTTGCAGTAAAATCGCTCCTTCGCTCAGCGCACTATGCAATCTGCGGTAGTGTTTTCGCATGCTTGCGTCGTCCAGTTCCGCAAAAAACCGCCCGTCATGGGAATGATACCAGGTGGAAATCCTCTCGTACGAACAGTCTTCATTATACAGTCTTTGCTCAAAAAAAGCATTAAAAAAAGCAACTTTTTCTTCGGACGCATTCGCGCAGATCCAGAAGAGTTCCACACTCTCGCTGCCTCGATATTCGTTGATCGTAGGCCGCGCCAACAGGTCCCAATCCGCGGCCGTGTTCAGCGGCTCTAGCAGTTCGCTCTTGCCAAACGCGACGATGCGCAGAACCTGATCCTGCTGCACGACGCTCGCACAAAAATGCTTGTCGTCCTTGCCGATGGTGCGTAAGGACGCAAAGCGCACGCCGTCAAAGCGAAACACCGGCTCCGCGTTTCCTTCGCCAAAAGGCGCGAGCTGGCGCAGTTCCTTCACGCGATTGATGCTGAGTTCGCCAAAGGAAACCCGTTCGTCATATCGAAACGATGGATAGAAGTCTTCCGGACGATAGCTCTCCATAATGTGTTGCTCAAATGCTTCGCGGAAACCTTCATACTGCTCTTTTTCGATTGTAACGCCCGCCGCGCGCGCATGCCCGCCGAAGCGGATGAACATCTGCGAAAACAAGCTGAGATTTTCAAACAGATCGATTCCCGCGATGCTGCGACCCGAGCCGGTCAATATGCCGTTTTGCTCCGCAAACAAGATCACGGGAATATGGTATTTTTCGCAAAGACGAGAGGCGACGATGCCGATCACGCCCGCGTTCCAGTCTTTATGTGCCAGCAAAATCGCGCGAGAAATCTCTCCGCGCTCTGCAATCTGGCGCTCCGCTTCTTCTAATATCTCGTTTTCCGAATCTCGGCGTCGCTGGTTGTATTCGTTCAGCGTCGCCGCGAATTCATCCGCGCGGGCCGGTTCTTCGCCCAACAGCAGATGCACCGCTTCCAGTGCGCTTGCCATTCTGCCTGCGGCGTTGAGTCGCGGTGCAATCATAAACGAAACAGTCATCTCGTCCACGCGCGGCTGGCTGAATCCCGCCGCCCGCAAGAGCGCAGAAAATCCCGTCAGTTTTGAAACATGCTTGAGCCCGCAGGCCGCAATCACGCGGTTCTCGCCCGTGAGTGGAACGACGTCCGCAATGGTGGCAACCGCCGCAAGCGCAAGTTCTTCCGGCGTATACGCGCCGCCGTTGAGCGCCTGAATGAGCTTTAAGGCAACGCCAGCGCCGCAGAGATAGCGATTTGGATACGTCGCGTCCTTGCGGGAAGCCGCAACGACAGCGGCACACGCAGGAATCGTCTTACCCACGCTATGGTGATCGGTCACGACAACGTCGATGCCAAGCGCCTCGCATAGCGCAATCTCGTCATAGGCGGAGACGCCGTTGTCTACGGTGATGATCAATCTTACTCCGCGCCCATGCAGCAATCGCACCGCGTCGGCGGACATGCCGTAGCCTTCGCTGTGGCGAAGTGGAATATAATATTCCACACTAGCGCCCATCTTTTGGAGACGTTGTACCAGCATCGCGGTGGAGCAAACGCCGTCCGCATCATAATCGCCAAAGACACAGATGTGTTCGCCGTCTGCAATCGCCTGGAAAATGCGATCCGCAGCTTTCTGCATATCCGGCAATAAAAAAGGATCGAGCAGATCACTCTCGTTTGGATGGAGAAAGCGCAGCGCTTCCTCAACAGAGGTCACGCCACGCCGAATCATTGCCCG
>JAQVML010000008.1:4422-11760 GCA_028703645.1 Eubacteriales bacterium | reverse complement strand
GATAGCCTACCATTGAGAAATCGGCCTTGTCGCCGTTCTTCGCGTTTTTGAGGTAGTCATACAGCACGGCGAATGCGCGCTTACCATAATAATCGTCCGCATTGATCGCGGCAAACGGCTCGTTGACGTCGTTCTTGCAGCAGAGCAGCGCGTGCGCGGTGCCCCAGGGCTTTACGCGGCCTTCCGGCACGGAAAAGCCAGCGGGCAGCATGGCTTCCGGCTGCTGAAAGACGTAGCGCACCTCCATGTGCTTCTCGGCTCTTTTGCCGACCACATCATAAAAATCCTGCTCAATCCTGTGATTGATGATGAAGACGACCTTCTCAAAGCCCGCCTCCAGCGCGTCGTAGAGCGAATAGTCCATGATGATTTCGCCGTGACGACCAACGGGATCAATCTGCTTGAGTCCGCCATAGCGGCTGCCCATTCCGGCAGCCATGACCACGAGAGCCGGTTTCTGCATAGTAAATTCTCCTTTGAAAATTATTACTCATTTTCTATCATAATTTTAAGGCACAATGTGTATGCCCGACATCCGTTTATCAAACGATCATTGCTGTTCATCTTCCATTATATTGTAAGGCATAAGATGGAGGCCCGACATCCGTTTATCGCAAGTTGCGAGAAAACGATAACAAATGTGCTCGAATCAGCTATCGAATCCGTTCGGATTCTGGGACTGCCAGCGCCAGGAGTCCGCGCACATGCGCTCAATGCCGAATTGCGCGCGCCAACCGAGTTCGCTAGCCGCCTTCTCCGGATCGGCATAACAGGCGGCGATGTCGCCCGCTCTGCGACCGACAATCTCGTAGGGCAACGTCTTGCCGCAAGCTTTTTCAAAGGCATGCAGCATGTCCAGCACGGAATAGCCCACGCCCGTGCCTAAATTATAGGTATAAACACCCGCGCCGCTCTCCAGCTTCTTCAGCGCCGCAACGTGTCCTTTTGCAAGGTCGACCACGTGGATATAGTCTCTTACGCCCGTGCCGTCGTGGGTTGGATAATCGTTTCCAAACACGCGCAGCGCGGGGAGCTTGCCCACCGCGACCTGTGCGATATAGGGCATCAGGTTGTTCGGGATTCCGTTCGGGTCCTCGCCGATCTGGCCGGAAATATGCGCGCCGACGGGGTTGAAATAGCGAAGCAGGCAAATGCGCAGTTGCGGTTCGGCAATCGAAACATCCCGCAGGATGTCTTCGATCATCAGCTTGGTTCTGCCGTAGGGGTTCGTTGCGGAGAGCGCGAAATCTTCGCGAATCGGTACGCTGACGGGGTCGCCATACACCGTTGCGCTGCTGGAAAAGACAAAGCGCTCGACACCGTGCTTCTTCATCGAGAGCAACAGGTTGAGCGTAGAGGTGAGGTTGTTGCGATAGTATTCCAGCGGCATCTGTACGCTTTCGCCGACCGCCTTGAGACCGGCGAAGTGAATCACCGCGTCGATCGTGTTGCGGGCAAAGAGCGCGTCGGTCTTTTCCGCATCCGTCAGGTCGACTTCTTCAAATTGAAACGGCTTGCTTGCAAGAGAACGCAGGCGAGCGAGCGCCGCGGGTTTGCTGTTGACAAAGTTATCGGCAATCAGTACATCGTATCCCGCGTCGAGGAGCTCTAAAACGGTGTGGCTGCCAATGTATCCGGCGCCACCGGTCACGAGAATTCGCATAAATGCAGGGGTCTCCTTTCGATGGCTTCCGCGTTTGTCTGGACGTGCAGTATGCGTGCGCATCGGCGGAAGTTGTCTTGTGTGACGATTGAAACCTGAAACGACGTATTCCGCGACGAAAGCGTTTCCATCGAGCCCGGAATGCATCTCTATTATAGGTGTGCGCGCAAAGTCTGTCAAAGGGGTGAATAAATACGTCAAAATCGATAAATGACGACGGATTTCCGCGCGAAAATCGATTTTCAGCTTTCCTAAATAATATTGCTATGGTATAATTCAGCTTGGCTTATACCGGATATAGGCCGGTTTTTAATCACACCGAGGAGGAAGATTATGGCAAAGCAGAAAACTGTCGTACCCTTTCGCGGGACGCAGGAGCAGGAAAAACAGCTATTAAAGATCATTGCGGACAACAAGGACGTTCCGGGTGCATTGATGCCCATCCTTCAGCAGGCACAGGAACTTTACGGTTATCTGCCCATCGAAGTGCAAACCAAGATTGCAGAAGGCCTTGGCATTTCGATTGAAGAAGTCTATGAGGTCGTAACGTTTTACGCGCAGTTCTCCCTCAACCCGACGGGGAAGCATCGTGTTGCGGTCTGCCTCGGCACGGCTTGCTATGTCAAAGGTTCGCAGAACATTCTGGAAGAACTCGAAAAGCAGCTTGGCGTCAAAGCCGGCGGCACCACGGCGGACGGCGAATTCACGCTGGAAGCGACCCGCTGCCTCGGCTGCTGCGGCCTTGCTCCGGTCATCGTGGTAGATGAGGACGTCTACGGTCGTCTCGTTCCCGCAGACATCAAAGGCATTCTTGCCAAGTATAACTGATCCAACAGACTGAAATCATCGCGCCCGAAGCGGCATCTTACACTCGCCCGAGGAAACCGGAACGAAGGGACGAAATCGAATGAAGATTCGTGAAATTGCATCATTGCTCGGCGCGGAAGTGCTCTGCGGAGACTATCTGCTCGACGAAGAGGTGCAGAGCGCCTGCGGCAGCGACATGATGAGCGACGTGCTCGCCTATGTTAAGGATCAAGGCGTGCTTGTCACGGGGCTTGTCAATCCGCAGGTCATCCGAACCGCTATGATGATGGACATGCGCTGCATCGTGTTTGTCCGCAGCAAACGCCCCACGCCGGAGATGCTGGCTCTCGCCAAGGAACACCACATTGCGGTGCTTGCAAGCGATAGCCGGATGTACGAAGCCTGCGGCAAGCTTTACTCAAGCGGACTGGGCAGCGAGGCCTGCGCCAATGGCTGAGGCGCTTCGGTTTCATTATGACGTAGACGGGGATAATTTCACCTCTGCCGGCGCAGCGTCGGTCGAGGTTAAGCGAAAGCTTCGTCAGCTCGGGTTTGATGCGGAGACCATTCGCCGCGTTTCCATCGCGATGTATGAAGGCGAAATCAACATGGTCGTGCATGCGCGCGGCGGCAGCGCCGACGTGTATGTGGACAAAAACAGCATTACAATTATCCTTGCGGACTCGGGTCCTGGCATTCCGGATATCGACCTTGCCATGCAAGAAGGGTATTCCACCGCTCCCGACAATATCCGTGCGCTGGGGTTCGGTGCGGGCATGGGTCTGCCGAACATGAAGCGCTATACGGACGAGATGAAGATTGACACTGTGCTGGGCAAAGGCACGACGGTGACGATGAAGGTCTATTTCACAACGGGAAAATCAACTTCTTCAGCAGAATAAAGAACATTTCGAATCTGGCAAATAATCCGATCATCATTTTGCCGAAGACACAGGCGCGAACAGAATCATTCGAATCGGCGCGCCGGAGAAAAACGCAAGCTGTCCCAAGGCAACGGTGCCAAAGGCGGCAGAGATGCGGAAAGGCGAAGAACGCGCGCATGAAGCAATACAAGCATTCAGTTTCGCTCGATATTGAAAAATGCAAGGGCTGTACCAACTGCCTCAAGCGTTGTCCAACCGAAGCCATTCGCATTCGCGATGGTCACGCGGTGATCAATTCGGATGTTTGCATCGATTGCGGCGAGTGCATTCGCCGTTGCCCCTATCAGGCGAAGAAGGCGACGTTTGACCACTTTGAGGATATCGACGCCAAGAAATATCGCATTGCGCTGCCCGCGCCATCGTTTTACGGTCAGTTTGTGGATCTGGACGACGTGGATTACGTGCTGCAAGGCTTGCTCGATATCGGCTTTAACGATGTGTTTGAGGTGGCCCGTGCCGCCGAGATCGTGACGGAATATACGCGCAGATATATGCGTGAGGAAAACGTCAGCTACCCCGTGATCAACTCCGCCTGTCCGGTCGTCGTGCGTCTCATCACGCTGCGGTTTCCGTATCTTTGCGATCACGTGATCCCCATGATGCCGCCGATCGAGCTTGCGGGCAAGATGGCGCGCGAGGAAGCACTGCAAAAGCATCCGGAACTCAAGCCGGAAGATATCGCAATCGTGTTTATCTCTCCGTGTCCCGCGAAGGCCAGCTATGTGAAAAACGGGTTTCTGGGCGAAAAGAGCCATGTGGACTATGTCGTCTCTATGAGCGATATCTACTTTAAGCTCATCGGCGTCATGAAGAAAAACGTAATTCCAAAGGCGGTTAGCCAGAGCGGCATGATCGGCATGAGCTGGGCGAGCACCGGCGGCGAAGCGAGCGCGCTGTTTAACGACAAATATCTTGCGGCGGACGGCATTGAAAACGTTATCCGCGTGCTGGACGAAATCGAGACCGGACACTTTCCGATGTTACAGTTTGTAGAGCTGAACGCATGTCCCGGCGGCTGTGTCGGCGGGGTGGCAACGGTGGAAAACCCCTATATCGCGCGGGTGCGGTTGCAGGCGTTGAGGCGGTATTTGCCGGTATCGCAGAATCGATTGGAAAAGGACGATAACGAAGGCTATCCGGAGGAAATTCTCTTCCCCAAAGATCTCGAATATCGACCGGTTGGTAAGTTTGACGAAGATTTATCCACAGCGATGCAGAAGATGAGCGAAATTGAAACCCTCGCGGCCTCTCTGCCCGCGCTGGATTGCGGTTCCTGCGGGGCGCCGACCTGCCGCGCGTTTGCCGAGGACGTTGTGCTCGGCGGGCGCAGTGTGGACGAATGTATCGTCTACATGCGCGAGCGGATTTCGGAACTGGGTAAAAATCCCGAGCAGGAAACGGATCAGAGTTCCGGGGAGGATCAGCCATGACGGTGTTCGGCCTGAAAGAAGCGCTCCATCTGACCGCGTTTGCCCTGCCGCAAGGCGAGAGGGAGATTCGCGGCGGTTACACGGGCGATCTTTTGAGCTGGGTCATGGGTCGGGCGCAGGAAAACGACGCCTGGCTCACCATCATGAGCAATCCCAACATCGTCGCGGTGGCGACGCTGACGGACGTAAGCTGCGTCATCCTCTGCGAAGGCGTTGCGCCGGATGCCGGTGTAGCAAGCTTGGCAGACGAAAAGGGAATCAACCTGCTGGGCAGTGAAGATTCCGCGTTTGCGCTGAGCGCGCAGATCAACCGGCTGCTATGAGCGCGTATCGCTGCGATCTGCACATGCACTCCTGTCTTTCGCCCTGTGCGGACGAGGACATGACGCCGGGCGTTATCGCGGGTGTCGGCAAGCTCAACGGCCTGAATATCCTCGCGTTGACGGACCACAACACCTGCGGCAATTGCAAAAGCTTCTTCGCCGCTTGTGAAAATTATGGTGTGGTGCCGGTTGCGGGCATGGAGCTCACCACGAGCGAAGATGTACACCTTGTGTGTCTCTTCAAAACGCTTTCGGATGCGCTCGACTTTTCCGCTTTGGTGGACGCGCGACGCATCAAGATCAAGAACAAGCCGGAAATCTTCGGAATCCAGCGTTTGATCGACTTGGAAGACGAACCCTGCGGCGAGGAAGAATCGCTGCTGATCAACGCGACGACGCTGTCGCTGGAAGAAGCGACCCAACTTTGTAAATCGCATGGCGGAGTCGCGATTCCCGCGCATATCGACCGCGAGGCAAACGGACTGCTCTCCACGCTGGGTGATTTTCCCGAGGAGCCGGATTTTCCCACGATCGAGGTTCGGGATGCGGAGAGCCTGCCGAGTCTGGAGCGCACGTATCCGATTTTGAGCAGAAAACGTGCCATCGTCTCGTCGGATGCGCACAGGATTGGTGAGATTGCCGAGCCGGGTTTTCCGATCAATCTGCCTTGCGAAATCGGCGCGAGTGATCAAACGGTGCGCGATGCGCTGATCGCCTACCTCAGCGGACGCCGCGGAGGAGACAGATAAGAGATATGAAAGAACTCTCGCTCAATATCCTCGATATCGCGCAGAATTCGATCAAAGCGGACGCTGCGCATGTGGAAATCACGCTGAAGCAGCGCGGCGATTGGCTGACCATCACGATTGCGGACGATGGCAAGGGCATGAGCCCGGAATTTGCGGCAGAGGCCGCAAACCCGTTTACCACGACGCGTACGACGCGAAAGGTCGGCATGGGGCTGCCGTTGTTCAAGTTGGCAGCGGAGCAGACGGGCGGAACATTTTCGCTTTCCTCGCATCGGGCGGCTTACGAAGGAGACACGCACGGCACCACCGTGACGGCAACCTTCAACACCGCGCATGTCGATTGCGAGCCGCTGGGGGACGTCACCGAGACGATCCTGACGCTGATACAGGGCAATCCGGAGCTTTCTCTTACCTATCAATATAGCAAAGAGAGCGAAGAGATACGCCTGAGCACCGACGAGATGCGCGAAATCCTCGGAGACGACGTGCCGCTCAACAGCCCGGAGGTGCTTTCTTGGGCAAGAGCGTTTTTAAACGGAGAAGAGTAGCGGGAGATAGACCGCAAACCGAACGAGTCAAGCATGAGCAGAATTGCTTTTTTTATAAATCACCGCAACGCATCAAATAGCCGCGCGGAAACAGCAGTCATGACGGAATCAATCATCAGTGAGGAAGGAACGAAAACATGAAATCATTGCAGGAATTGGCAGAGATTCGCGAAAAGAGCAAGAGTAAAGTTGCCCTGCGCGAAGGTCACAACGAAATTCGGATCGTCGTCGGTATGGCGACCTGCGGCATCGCGGCAGGCGCACGTCCCGTGCTCAACACCTTGGTGGAAGAGGTAGCAAAGCAGGGCCTGGGCGAGAAAGCAACCGTTTCGCAGACGGGTTGCATCGGCATCTGCCGGCTTGAGCCCATCGTGGAAGTCTTCGAAGTGGGCAAAGAAAAGGTCACCTATGTCAAGATGACGCCCGAGAAGGCAAAGCAAGTTGTCAGCGAGCACATCAAGGGCGGCAAGCCCGTTTACGAATACACGATCGGTGAGAAATAAGCGGAGGAGAAACCCATGATTCGTTCACATGTATTAGTCTGCGGCGGAACCGGCTGCACATCCAGCGGAAGCCCCGCGATTCGCGAGCACCTCGAAAAAGAGCTCAAAAAACAGGGTCTCGATGAGGAGATCAAGGTTGTTCAGACCGGCTGCTTCGGCCTCTGCGCACTTGGCCCCATCATGATCGTCTATCCGGAAGGCACGTTCTATAGCCGCGTGACCGAAGACGACGTGACCGAGATCGTCAGCGAGCATTTGCTCAAAGGCCGTCCGGTCGAGCGCCTCGTTTACAACCCCAAGACGGAAGATCTGCCCCACGGCGTTACCTCGCTTTCCGAAACGCCGTTTTATAAGAGCCAGATGCGTATCGC
>JAQVML010000008.1:0-4322 GCA_028703645.1 Eubacteriales bacterium | reverse complement strand
TCAGCGAGCATTTGCTCAAAGGCCGTCCGGTCGAGCGCCTCGTTTACAACCCCAAGACGGAAGATCTGCCCCACGGCGTTACCTCGCTTTCCGAAACGCCGTTTTATAAGAGCCAGATGCGTATCGCGTTGCGCAACTGCGGCGTGATCAACCCCGAAGAGATCGATGAATACATCGCGCTCGATGGTTACCTCGCTCTGGGCAAAGTGCTCACCGAGATGACTCCGCAGCAGGTCATCGACATCATGAAAGCCAGCGGTCTTCGCGGTCGCGGCGGCGCGGGTTTCCCGACCGGCACGAAGTGGCAGTTTGCCGCCAACAATGCGGCGGATGAAAAGTTTGTCGTCTGCAACGCCGACGAAGGCGATCCCGGCGCGTTCATGGACAGGTCCGTTCTGGAGGGCGACCCGCACGCGGTGCTGGAAGCGATGGCAATCGCGGGCTACGCCATCGGCGGAACCCACGGTTACATCTATGTCCGCGCGGAGTACCCCATCGCGGTCAAGCGCCTCAAGATTGCAATTGCGCAGGCGCGCGAATATGGTCTGCTTGGCAAAAACATCTTCGGCACCGACTTCAGCTTTGATATCGATATCCGCCTTGGCGCGGGCGCGTTTGTCTGTGGTGAAGAGACGGCGCTGATGACCAGCATCGAAGGCAACCGCGGCGAGCCGCGCAACAAGCCCCCGTTCCCGGCGGTCAAGGGCCTCTTTGGTAAGCCGACCATCATCAACAACGTGGAAACGCTCGCCAACATTCCGCAGATCATCGTCAAAGGTGCGGAATGGTTCTCCTCGATGGGCACGGATTGCAGCAAGGGCACAAAGGTATTTGCCCTCGGCGGCAAGATCAACAACACGGGCCTTGTCGAGATTCCGATGGGTACCACGCTTCGCCATATTCTCTTTGAAATCGGCGGCGGCATCCCCAACGGCAAGAAGTTTAAAGCCGCGCAGACCGGCGGCCCTTCGGGCGGCTGCATTCCGCCGGAGCACCTCGACACCCCGATCGACTATGAGAACCTCAAGGCAATCGGTTCGATGATGGGCAGCGGCGGTCTGATCGTCATGGACGAAGACAACTGCATGGTAGACGTCGCGCGCTTCTTCCTTGAGTTCACGGTGGACGAGAGCTGCGGCAAATGCACCCCGTGCCGCATCGGTACGCGTCGCCTGCTCGAAATGCTCAACAAGATCACTGAAGGCAACGGCACGCTCGAAGACCTCGACAAGATGGAAGAGCTCTGCCACTACATCAGCAACAACGCGCTCTGCGGCCTCGGCCAAACCGCGCCGAACCCCGTGCTCTCCACGCTCAAGTATTTCCGCAAGGAGTATGAGGCGCACGTGGTGGAAAAGCGCTGCCCGGCTGGCGTTTGCAAAAAGCTTCTACAGTATCAGATCGACCCGAACAAGTGCACGGGCTGCACGCTGTGCGCGCGCAAATGCCCCGTCAGCTGCATCGCCGGTAAGGTGAAGGAGCCGCACGTCATCGATCAGAGTAAGTGCATCAAATGCGGCGCCTGCATGGAAAACTGCAAGTTCGGCGCCATTTCCAAGAAGTAAGGAGGCAGGAACATGGATCAGGTAACAGTAAAAGTAAACGGGATCGAAACAAAGGTTCCCGCCGATTCGACCATTCTGGAGGCGGCGCACATCGCGGGGATTCGCATTCCCACGCTTTGCTACCTTCGTGAGATCAACGCGATCGCGGCCTGCCGCATCTGCCTTGTGCAGGCGACGGGCGTGCGTGGTCATGCGGCCGCCTGCGTGCAGAAGGTCGCGGACGGCATGGAGATTCAAACCAACACCCCGGAACTGCGCGCAGCAAGAAAAACCACGTTGGAGCTCATTCTGAGCAACCACCGCATGGATTGCTTGAGCTGCGATCGCAACCAGGATTGCGAACTGCAAACGCTAGCGCGTGAGTATGGCGTGGATCAGTACAAGTACATGGGCAGCGAAAACCTCAAACCCCAGTACGAGAGAAGCGCGCCGCACCTTGTGCGCGACAACAGCAAGTGCATTCTCTGCCGTCGCTGCGTCGCGGTCTGCGGACACAACCAGCATGTTGCCGTCATCGGCACCAACGAGCGCGGATTTGACACCCATGTCGGCAGCGCGTTTGATATGCCGCTCAACGACACGGCTTGCATCAACTGCGGACAGTGCATCTCCGTTTGCCCGACCGGCGCACTCTCCGAGCGCGACGATACCCACATCGTTTGGGATGCGCTCGCGGACAAGACCAAGCATGTCATCGTCGCTCCCGCGCCTTCCGTGCGCGTCCAGCTTGGCGAATGCTTCGGTATGCCGATTGGCACCAACGTACAGGGCAAGCTCGCGGCGGCTCTGCGCAGACTCGGCTTTGAAAAGGTGTTTGACGTGGACTTTGCCGCGGACGTCACCATCATGGAAGAGGGCACGGAGCTGCTAGACCGCCTGCAAAATGGCGGCAAGCTTCCGCTGATCACCTCCTGCTCGCCGGGTTGGGTGAAGTTCTGTGAATACTATTTCCCGGATATGATCGAGAACCTTTCAAGCTGCAAGAGCCCACAGCAGATGTTTGGCGCGCTCGTGAAGACCTATTACGCCGAAAAGATGGGCATCGATCCCAAGGATCTGTTCGTCGTTTCCATCATGCCATGCACCGCGAAGAAATTTGAGTGCACGCGTGATAACGAAGCCGCGGCTGGCGTGCCGGATGTTGACATCTCGCTCACCACGCGCGAGCTTGCCAACATGATCAAGCGCTCCGGCATTCGCTTTACAGATCTGCCGGACGAAGACTTTGATCCGATGCTGGGCGTTGCGTCCGGCGCGGGGCACATCTTTGGCGCGACCGGCGGCGTGATGGAAGCGGCGCTTCGCACCGTGGCCGAAATCGTCACCGGAAAACCGCTGGACAACCTTGACTTCACGGCAGTTCGCGGTGTTGAAGGCTGCAAAGAAGCCGAGTATGACCTCGCGGGCACCAAGGTGCGCGTTGCGGTCACCAGCGGAACGGAGAACGCCTTCCAGCTTCTCGAAATGGTCAGAAAAGGCGAAGCGGACTATCACTTCATCGAAGTCATGGCCTGCCCCGGCGGCTGCGTCAATGGCGGCGGTCAGCCCCACCAGCCCGGCGAAGTGCGCAATTTCCACGATCTGCGCGCCGAGCGTGCCGCGGGCCTCTATGGTCAGGATAAGGACATGAAGCTCCGCAAGAGCCACGAGAACCCCTTTGTCAAGGAGCTGTATGATACCTACCTTGAGAAGCCGGGTTCGCACAAGGCGCACCACATCCTGCACACGACATACGTCAAGCGCAAGGTGTATTGATTCCGCGAAACAACCGAACAGAGGCTCCCGCAACTATCGTGCGGGAGCTTTTTTGATGCGGTCTGGCGTTCTAAAGCGTTTTATGTTATATCTGAAATAAAGATTTTTTAATTACGTGCAATAAATTCCCACAAAGCCCGTCAATATAACATAAGGGGATTGGATGGCGATGGAGCAGAACGAAAGCAGCAAGTGGTATGCGTTCTTCACCCGTGACGGGGAGAAGCTTGTTCGCTTTGTCAGAAGCCGCGCACACCGCATCAGCGAGATGGACGCAGAGGACATCGTTGCGGACGTGATGCTGAGCCTCGTCAGCCGGCTGGAGACCAGCGGTCCCGTGGAGAACATCGCGGCCTACGCCTACCGCTCCGTACGAAACAAGATTGCGGACTACGAGCGCAGCCACGCAAAGGAGACAAGCCTCGACGGTATGGCGGATGAAGATGGCGAGCTTCCGCTTTTAAGCCTCATTGCCGCGGACAGCGAAGAACCGTTTGCGCAAGAAGAACGCGCGGAGCGCATGCACCGCCTGACCGACGCCATCGGAAAACTCGAACCGCGCCAAAGAGCGATCTTGATCGCGACGGAGCTAAAGGGAAAATCCTTTCGTGAACTCTCCGAAGAGTGGGGCGAACCCATCGGCACTTTGCTTTCGCGAAAGAGCCGCGCAGTCAAAACCCTTCGAATCTTATTAGAAGAAGCGGAGCGTTGACTCCGGTAAAAACCATATGACAACAAGACTAGAAAGAGGATGCAAATATGAGTAACATCAAGAAACATTGGGACGACGTACCCAACTGGGCAAAATACACCCTGTATGCCGTGCTTGGCATCGTGGGCGCGTTCCTGCTCGGGCTGCTGTTTGGCACCGTCATTATGTGGCTCTGGAACTGGCTGATGCCGAAGCTCTTCGGGCTACCGACCATCGGTTTCTGGGAAGGCCTTGGCCTCTTTGTGCTGGCGAAGATTCTATTCGGATTCAGCAGCTCCAGCAGCTCCGGC
>JAQVML010000349.1 GCA_028703645.1 Eubacteriales bacterium | reverse complement strand
TAAACGTGCCGGAGCCGATGACGAGCAGCTGGTCTTCCGCGGTGCCGCCGTCAAACTTTTCGCCGTTTACGCTGCCGGAATAATCCAGAATCACGCGATCGCCTGTTTCCACGGCGCGGTCGACTTCAATGAAGCGCGCGTTCTTTTCACGCTCTTTTTCGATTTCGGCTACCACTTCTTCGTCTTTGACGACGAAGTCGGGTTCCGGTACTTCGAGCTTTTTGTATGCGCCGAGGGTGACCTCGGGTTTCAGCTGCACTTCGGCGGTGAATTCCACGCCCTCCGCGTCGATCTTGTTGATATCCAGCGAGGGCTTATCCACGGCGGTGAGGCTGTGTTCTGCCAGCGCTGCGTCATATGCGTCGCCCCAGACGAGGTCAAACGCTTCTTCATAAAAGGCGCTTTCGCCATACATCGTCTCAATGACTTTGCGCGGGGCTTTTCCCTTGCGGAAGCCGGGAACGTTGTAGCGGCTTGCGGTCTTTTGGTATGCTTTTTGTACGGCTGCGCCGAACGCCTCAGGCGAAACGGAAATCGTCAGTTTTGCTCGGTTGTTCTCTAGTTTTTCAAAGGTTGCCATGTGCTCCTCCAACTGAATATCGATTAATTCTTGTATCGAAATTGGCATAAATCGCCAGTATCAGACTATATTAACATAGGAAATCTCGCATTGCAACCCGAAAAAAGGCTTGTTTTGTGTGACTTTCTCACTCTTGACGACAATGTGACAAGCGCGGTTTTCATCGCGGCGAACGCGGACGAATTTTTATGAACTTATCTGCATAAAAGCTGGCAAAAAGCGTATATTTGCGCTATATTGGTATGGAACATGATATGATTGTTAATAACCGGGAGGGAAAAAGATCATGATCGATGAAAAACGCATGGTTTTGCTCAATGGGTTGCCGCAAAAAATTCACATCAAGAGTGCGGATGAATCAAACCCTGTGCTGTTGTTTTTACATGGCGGGCCGGGCGTTTGCAACCGTCATACGATCATGACCGATCACGCGGATCTCGCGACGACGTTTACCATAGTGGCTTGGGATCAGCGCGGTACCGGAGGCTCTTATTACGGCGCAAAGAAAGAGACGCTCACCGTCGATCAGTTGGTGGAGGACGCAAACGCCCTCGTGAATTGGCTCTGCGAGCGGTTCCATAAGGACAAAATCTTCATTATCGGCGGCAGCTGGGGTAGCGAACTTGGCACCTATCTCGCCAATCGGCACCCGGAGAAGATCGCGGCCTATGTCGGCTTTGGCCAGGTGGTGGATGGCGCGAAAAACGAGGAGATCAGCTTTGCGTTCGCCATGGAAGAGGCGAAAAAAGCGGGAGACGAGAAGTCCATCGCGATTCTGAATCGCGTCGGCCCTCCGGTCAAGGGTGTTTATAAAGGCGGGTTTGACGGCATGATGGCGCAGCGGAACATCATGATGAAATACGGCGGCTACAGCAAGAGCGCGAAGAAACGGAGCTATTTTTCCTCCTTCGTCGTGCCCGTGTTTCTCTCCGGCGAATACACGATCAAGGACATCTACGGCCTTGTGCGCGGGTATAAATATGTGCTGACCGAGATGTGGGACGCCGTCGGGGCAACCAATTTCCCCGAGACTTGTACAAAGTTTGACGTGCCGTATTTCGTGTTTGACGGCGTGCTGGATCAAAACACGCCGGCATCTTTGGTGCAGGGCTGGTTTGACAGCATCGAGGCCCCGCAAAAAGAACTCATCTGGTTTGAGCAGTCGGGCCACAACCCCATGGGAGACGAGCCGGAAAAATTTAAGCGGCTCTTGATCGATCGCTTGACGACGATTGCGAAGAAGGAGAAAAACGTATGAGTCACCCCGTTGCGCAGGAGATTCCCCGCACACGGTTTCCGGAGAAGCTGGGCTTTTGTACCTTTTCGACCGCGAGCAACGTCGTCTACCAGTTCAAGAGCATCTACTATCTTTTTTTTCTGACCAATGTGCTCAAAATCGACATCCTCGTGGCGGGCACCATCCTCACCCTCGGCACGATCTGGGACGCGGTCAACGACCCGCTGATCGGATTTTGGGCGGTGAATCACAAGTTTAAAAACGGAGAGCGTGTTCGCCCGCTGGCGATCTGGTTTGCCGTGCCGTGGGCGATTACCGTCGTGCTGCTGTTTACCGACTTTGGCCTGCCGAACAAGGCGGCAATCGCGGTCGCGCTCATCGTATACCTGCTGTTCGAGTTATTCAATACATTTGTCGGCATTCCCTACAACAGCATGGGAAGCTTAGCCACCAATCTGGACGAGGACAGGCGCTCGATCAACGTCTTTCGCAACCTCGGCGGCGCGTTGGGCGCGGGCATCGGCGCGGTCGCCTGCCTGCCGTTGCTCAAGGTATTCGGCGCGATGGACACAAAGGGCAATCTCATCGACGCCAACAGTTCGCATGGATTCTTGCTTACCGCTTGCGTGATGGGCGCGGTTTGCATCATCGGCTGCGTGGTACACTTTGCTACCACAAAAGAGCGTGTCAAGCCCATCGCCGAGGACGACGAGAAGCTCTCGGTCAAGACGGTGTTTACGATGCTGTTCCGCTGCAAGAGCTGGGTGCTCAACATGTTCTACATCATCTGCTACGGGGTGATCAACCTGCTTTTGATGAGTTGCATCACCTATTACGCGACCTATGTGCTCGGTAGCACGGCGGCTGCGACCGCAATTCAGGCGGCGTATCTGGTCGCGGCGCTCGGCTCTTCGTTCCTGGTTTCGGCGATCGACCGCGCGCTTGGCAGAAAGAAGACCATGTTGCTTGCCGCGGTGCTGTTCATCCTCGGCAAAATCTGGTTTGTAATCAATCCCTTCTCGCTGGGCGCGATCTATGTCAACGCAATCTCCGTCGGTATCGCGATTACGATTACGTTTGTGATGTTTAACACCAACCGCAACAACATTGTG
>JAQVML010000348.1 GCA_028703645.1 Eubacteriales bacterium | reverse complement strand
CGCAAAGACATCGCCTACGGCAAGGTCTTTTTCAAGAAAAGCGGGTTTTATACGCGGGAGTGGGCGCCGTATTTTCTCGCCGCGCGTCGCGGAAAAGAGGAGTTTGACGGAGCCTATGCGGACGGAACGTTGAGCCACGCCGCAAAGCGCATCTACAACACGATTCTGGAATTTGGCACGCTGCCGCTGCATGCCATCAAACAGCTTGCGGGGTTTGGCGCGGAGGAAAAGAGCCGCTTTGACAGCAGCCTGACGGAGCTACAGATGCGGATGTTTTTAACCATGTGCGGCAGGCAGCAAAAGCTCTCGCAAAAAGGCGAGGAATACGGCTGGTATTCCACCGTGTTCTGCACCACGGAGCAGTTTTGGGGTGAGGAGGTCTTCTCCGAAGCCGCGAAGATCAACAAGGACGATGCAATCAAAGCCATTGCAGATCAGGTATTGAACATAAACCCGAAAGCGGAAGAGAAGAAGATCAAGAAGTTTATCCTAGGATAATGATATACTTTGAGCAACACAAAAGCGGGCTCGTCGCCCGCTTTTGTTGTGTTACTAGATGGATGCGATCGTCGCTTACTTGCCGAGTTTCACTGTGGTGAGCACGGAAAAATCACTCAGCGAGATGACCGTGACTCCCGAGTCGCCGAGAACGTAGAAGTAGTCCCCGATGAACAGGCCCCTGAGGTTCCAGCTCGAGAGATCCGCCGCCATGTTGACGCGTGCCGCGAGCGTAAAGCCCTTGTCCGCCGTGTAGCGGTAGATGTAGTAGTTGCTGTCCGCCGGGAAGGCGATCAGGTTCTTCTCTGCGTCCACGAGGATTGCCTTGTGGTTGCTGCCAACAGCAGTCCAGCTCGCGTCCACCTTTTCGGTGGTTACTTCTTTAACGTTCGTCTTGTCCGCGGTGTCAAACATGGAGAGCTTCACGCCCTGCATCTGGCCCGTTTTCTCATCCGCATTGTAGCCGATGCCGAGCAGGAGGTTATCCTTGAACACATGCAGGTATTCCGAGAATCCCGGAATCTTGAGCGTGTCCAGAATGCGCGGGTTCGCGGCGTTGCTCAGGTCTACCGCAAACAGCGGGTCGACCTGGCGGAAGGTCACGAAGTAGCCGATGTCGCCGTCGAAGCGAACGCTCTTGACATATTCGTCCTTGGCGAGGTTCTCGATCTTGCCGAGCACATTGAGGTTGAGATCCAGCGTGTAGAGCGCGTTTGCGCTGGTGCTGTCGCTTTCGTAGGTGTCGATTCCGTCCGTATAGATGCGCTGTTCCCAATTGTTGAGCGTGGTCACGATGCGGATCACGTTCTGATACTCGTCCATCGAGAACTGATTCAGCAGGTTGCCGGGCACATTGCCGCTGGCAAGCTTTGTGATCTGCCCTTCGGCCAAGCCCAGCAACACGAGATCGGTGCTGGAAGAGCTGCGCGTAATTTGCACATTCTTGCCGTCTTTATCGGGCGCGATCGGCTGCGTTTCCTCTTCATAGCGCGAGAACGCGAGCAGCAGATGATCTGCGTTGGCGTAGAGTTCGCTCGTTCCGCCGAAGACCGCCTTGGCGGAGGTGAAGTTTGCTCCGCTCTTGAGGTTGATGGAACCGATTACGGTATAGGCCGCGTTCTGCGGATTGCCGCCGATGTAGAGGTCGGTCGGCTGGAGCAGTTTGCTCTCTGCGCCGTCGCTGGTCGAGGGAATGTAGGTAACCGGCGTGCCCTTGACGGCGTTATAGATGTACTGCGAGGTCACGAGGTAGACGTAATCTCCGATCATACGGGAGCTGACATAGTTGCCGCTCTGCCCCAGCGAGACTACCTGAGCGGGTTTTGTGGGGTTACTGACGTCGTAGATGATCGCGCTGGTCTGGTCGGTGTTGGTCTGATAGTTGCCGTTTGCGTCGTTGATCCAGACGGTGTTGTAGCTCTGCGTAATGATCATCAGCCGGTTGCCCAGCAGGAACATTTCGGAATTGTAGCCCCACCAGCTGTCGTCGCTCGAAAGCTGCGTGCTGGAGATGAGCTTTGTTCCTGCTCCGTCGGGCTTGAGGATGTTGAGCTGGTTGCCCGCGATATAGTAGATGAAGTTGCCGTCGGTCTTGACGATGTCCGCCTCATCCACGCCCTTGACCTGCACATTCGTTTCGGAGTAATCGGCACTGCCGGCTTCCGTTGTGGGCGCTGGGACGGCAGCGTTTGATTTGGCTGCGCCTTCTCTGGGGGCTTCCGCGACGGCGGCGCCGTCCGCAACGGCGCTTTCCATCATCACGCCGCCCGCGTAGACAGTGTTGTTGTTTTGCATGGACTCGATGAGCCCGTAGAGGTCGTCATAACTGGTTACTTCGCGCACATCGGTTGAATCCGCCGTGGCGGCGAGGGTCGCGTTTTCGGGCGTGGCGGAAGTGCCTTTGCCCAGTTGGGTGACGCCGAATACGCCGGCTGCGACGAGCACGAAGGCCGCGAACACCGCGCCGTATCGAACGAATTTCTGTCTCGGCGTGAGAGCAATTTTCTCACGCGTGTTTTTTTCTTTGATTTCCATGAGCAACGTCTCCTTTGCTTTTAGCTTGTCGTTGTCACGGATATACTGCTCTTTAAACATCCTGAAACTCTCCCTTCAACTGTTCCCGCAGCATATCGCGTGCGCGGAAGAGATGGGATTTCACCGTGTTTTCCGCCGTTCCCGTGATCTTTGCGATCTCGGAAACTTGATATCCCTCATAATAGTACAGATGCACCACCGTGCGGTACTTCATAGGAAGCGCCAGCACATAGGGGTAAACCTCGGTGGTCGTCTGCATCTCGGTCAGGAGATTTTCATTCTCGGGTACGGTGTTTCGCCGCCAGGCGGAGGTCAGCAGACTCTTGGTGCAGTTGATGGTTACCTTGATAAACCAGGCTTTCTGGTGTTCCAGACTGTTCCATACGGGCTTTGCGCGCA
>JAQVML010000347.1 GCA_028703645.1 Eubacteriales bacterium | reverse complement strand
GTAATGTTATTAATTACGCTTGCAAAGTTCAACGACGTTGCTATAATTAATGTATCAGACCGTGAGGTGATACAGATGAACAAAAGCGTGTATTCGCTCGTACTATCGGACGAAATCGTGCAGGAAATCGATCGGTTGGCGTATGAGTCGGGCGCAAGCAGGTCCGCCATGATCAACCAGATTCTTGCCGACTTTGTGCGCTATACCACGCCGGAAAAACGGATTCGCGAGGTGTTTTCCGCAATCGAGCAAATGCTGATCGGCAGCGTGTTCGAGCCACAGTTGCAGCCTTCGGAATCCATGTTTTCGCTGCGCAGTGCGTTGGATTATAAATATAACCCAAGCGTGCGCTACAGCGTAGAACTCTATAAAAATGCGCGTCCGTTGCTTGGCGAGCTCCGGGTTTCCGTGCGCAGCCAAAACAGCGCGCTGGTGCTCGCAATGCTCCAGTTTTTCAAACTCTGGACGAGAATCGAGACCTCGTATATCGGCAGGGTTGAGTGCGCCATGGAGGACGGACGGTATCTGCGAAAATTGCGATTATCGGACGACAGCAAGCTGACCAACGAACAGATCGGCGAGGGAATCGCGGCATACATCAATCTGCTGGATTCCGCGCTGAAACGGTATTTTGAACTCATTCATGAACCCACTGCGGCTGTCACAAGCGTAGAGAAGCTCTACGTCAACTACATCCACAGCGGCGGGATGATCTTGTAATAAGGGGTGAGTAAAGTATGAACGTCAATCAATTAACACAAAAAAGCATTGAAGCCGTACAGGCGGCGCAACAGCTCGCCAGCGAACGAAACAACACGGAGGTTGCGCAAGCGCATCTGCTGTATACGTTAGTCGCCCAGCCGGACGGCTTGATCGGCAGCATTCTCAGCGCAACGGGGGTTGATCTCAACCGCATCCGCACGGAAGCGGAGCGCGAGGTAAACGCGCTGCCTACCTACAACACGGGCTCCGGCTCCGATCAAATCTACATTTCGCAAGATTTGAACGCGGCACTCAACGAGGCGGAAAAGCGAGCCAAAGAGATGGGCGACCAGTATGTTTCGGTCGAACACCTGTTTTTAGGCTTGCTTAAAAAAGCAAACGAGCCGGTCAAGAAACTGCTCGCGAGAAACAACGTGACCGAAAAAGCGTTTGTCGAGCAGCTAAAAGTCGTTCGCGGCAACAAGACCGTGACAACCGACAACCCGGAGGGCACCTATGATGTGCTCGCCAAATACGGCCAGGATCTGGTGGAGCTTGCGAAGAATCAAAAGCTTGATCCTGTGATTGGCCGGGACGACGAAATTCGCAGCGTGATCCGCATTCTCTCGCGCAAGACGAAGAACAACCCCGTGCTCATCGGCGAGCCGGGCGTAGGCAAAACCGCGATTGCGGAGGGGCTTGCCCTTCGTATCGTGCGCGGCGACGTGCCGGATAACCTGAAAGACCGCAAGGTGTTCGCGCTGGATATGGGCGCATTGATCGCGGGCGCAAAGTTTCGCGGCGAATTCGAAGAGCGCCTGAAATCCGTGCTCAACGAGATTAAGGAGAGCGACGGCAAGATCATCCTCTTCATCGACGAGCTGCACAACATCGTAGGCGCGGGCAAGACCGAGGGCGCGATGGACGCGGGCAACTTGCTGAAGCCGATGCTCGCGCGCGGCGAACTGCACTGCATCGGCGCGACCACGCTGGACGAATACCGCCAGTACATCGAAAAAGACGCGGCGCTGGAACGCCGTTTCCAACCCGTGTTGGTCGAAGAGCCGACGGTTGAGGACACGATTTCGATCCTGCGTGGACTCAAGGAGCGCTATGAGGTGTTCCACGGGGTCAAGATTCAGGATGCGGCGCTGATTGCAGCAGCAACCTTGAGCCACCGATACATCTCCGACCGTTTCCTGCCGGATAAAGCCATCGACCTTGTGGATGAGGCCTGCGCGCTGATCAAGACCGAGCTCGACAGTATGCCGACGGAGTTGGATGCCGCGAGCAGAAAGATCATGCAGCTCGAAATCGAGGAAGCAGCGCTCAAAAAGGAGACGGACAAGCTTAGCCACGAACATCTGGAAGAGATTCAGCGTGAACTTGCGGAGCTCCGCGCGAGCTTCAACGAAATGAAAGCCAAGTGGGAAAACGAAAAATCCGCCATCGGAAAGGTGCAGCAGCTCCGCGAGGAGATTGAGCGCACAAACGCGGAGATTGCCAAGGCGGAGAGCGCATATGATCTCAACAAAGCAGCCGAGCTGAAATACGGCAAGCTCCCGCAACTCAACGCCGATTTGGAGCGGGAAGAAAAACTCGCAGAAAACGGTCAACACGAGACCACCTATCTGCACGATCGCGTAAGCGAAGAGGAGATTGCCCGCATCGTTGCCCGTTGGACGGGAATTCCCGTTTCGCGTCTCATGGAGGGCGAGCGGGAGAAGCTCCTTCGGTTGCCGGAGATTCTACATCAGCGCGTGATTGGTCAGGACGAGGCGGTGGATCGCGTCAGCGACGCCATCCTGCGCTCGCGCGCGGGCATTCAGGACCCGAATCGACCCATCGGTTCGTTCCTCTTCCTCGGGCCGACCGGTGTTGGCAAAACGGAGCTGGCAAAAGCGCTCGCGCAGGCACTCTTTGACGACGAGAAGAGCATGGTGCGAATCGACATGTCCGAATACATGGAGAAATTCAGCGTCAGCCGTCTCATCGGAGCGCCTCCGGGATACGTAGGCTACGACGAAGGCGGACAGCTCACCGAAGCGGTACGCAGAAAGCCATATGCCGTCGTGCTGTTTGACGAGGTGGAAAAAGCGCATCCGGACGTGCTAAATGTGCTCTTGCAAGTGCTGGACGATGGTCGCATTACGGATGGTCAGGGCAGAACGGTGGACTTTAAGAACGCGATTCTGATTTTGACCAGCAACCTCGGTTCGGATGTGATTCT
>JAQVML010000346.1 GCA_028703645.1 Eubacteriales bacterium | reverse complement strand
GGCCGGCAAAGCCGATCAGCGCGCCGGGCTCGGCCAGCGTGATATCGCCCTGCATGGCGAAGCTCGCGGTCACGCCTCCCGTGGTCGGGTGCGTGAGCACGTTGACATGCAGGAGGCCCGCCGCGCTGTGCCGCGCGAGCGCGATGGTCGTGCGCGACATCTGCATCAGCGAGAGAACGCCCTCCTGCATGCGCGCGCCGCCAGAGGCGCAAAAGATCACGAGCGGCAGCCGGTTTCTCAGCGCAAATTCCGCGAGAATCACGATTTTTTCACCGACCACGGTGCCCATGCTGCCCATCATAAAATAGCTGTCCATCACCGCGAGCGCCGTACGCTGACCTTTGATGGTCGCTTTGCCGATGACCACGCCTTCCTGCATCTTGCTCTTGACGCGCTCTTTTTCCAGCTTGGTGCGATAGCCTGGAAACGAAAGCGGGTCTCCCGCTTCGGTCTCAAGCTCGATTTCGATAAAGCTTCCGCTGTCCACAATCGCCTCGATACGGCGATATGCGGGTTGGCGAAACAGATTGCCGCAATAGGGGCAAGCGGCATCCCCCGCGAGCACCACGTCCGCAACCAGATCTCGTCCGCAGCGCGCGCAACAGAGCATCTCCAGCGCGCCCGCTTCTTCACCGGCCATCGGCAAGGTCTGTTCGATTTTTTCCGAAAACAGGTTCATGTGTGGGCCCTCAAATATCGCGGCAGAAAAGACTGCTCAATCCACTTGGTGTGCGTGTTCCCGCTGCGAAAATCCGGGTCTGCGAGCATAGCGCGCGCGAGTTCCGCGTTGTGCTCGATTCCGTCGATCGCGAGCTCTCCCAGCGCGTGCAGGCTCAGGCGAATCGCCTCTTCCCGATCGTCCGCAAAGGCAATGAGTTTGAGCACCATCGAGTCGTAGTAGGGCGAAATCTCGTCTCCCGTGGCGTAACCGCTGTCAATGCGTACGCCGTTGCCGCCGGGCAGGCGCATCGCGGAAATTACGCCGGGCGACGGGCGAAAGTTCTCCGCCGGGCACTCCGCGTTGATACGACACTCGATCGCGTGCCCGCGCGAAACAAGCTGTTCCTGCGAAATATCGATATGATGGCCCATCGCCACCTGAATCTGCGCTTTGATGAGATCGAGACCGAAGATGCTCTCCGTGATCGGATGCTCAACCTGAATGCGCGCGTTCATCTCCATAAAGAAGAATCGCCCGTCCCTAGTTAGCAAAAGCTCCACCGTGCCCGCGTTTTGATAGCCCACAGCGCGGGCGATGTCCACCGCCGTCTGCTCGATTGCGGCGCGGGTTGCCTCGGATATGTTCGCGGCAGGCGCTTCCTCGATCAACTTCTGGTTTTTGCGCTGGAGCGTACATTCGCGCGTGCCCAGATGCAGCACGTTTCCGTGCATGTCCGCGAGAATCTGCACCTCGATGTGTCTCGCCTGCGGCAGATATGCCTCCAGATAGACGCTGCCGTCGCCAAAGGCGAGCTCGGCTTCCCTGCGCACGAGCGGAAACTCCCGTTCGAGCGAGGACGCGTCTTCCACAATGCGAATCCCCTTGCCGCCGCCGCCCTTTGCCGCCTTGATCATCAGCGGATAGCCCATGCATTTTGCGCTCTGTAGCGCGTCCTTGAGCGTATCCACCGTGCCTTCCGAGCCGGGAACGACGGGAAAGCCGTTTTCGATCATCGTCTTTCGCGCGGCTTCCTTATCGCCCAGCACGCGCATGCTCGCGGGCGAAGGCCCGATAAAGCGGAGACCAGCCTCGGCGCACGCCTCGGCAAACGCGTCGTTTTCCGAAAGAAACCCAACGCCGGGGTGCAACAAATCCGCACGGTAGGCTTTCGCCGCCGCGAGGATTGCGTCGATATTGAGATAGCTCTTGTCTGCGGGGCGTGGGCCGATGCAGACGCTATCGTCCGCAAGGCGAACATGCAGCGAGCGCTCGTCATTTTCGGAATAGACCGCAATCGTCCGTAACCCCAGCTTTTTACAGCTGCGAATGATACGAACGGCAATCTCTCCGCGATTTGCCACGAGTACCGTCTGCATATCAGTTTCCTTCACCGAGGAAGAAGAGTGCGTCGCCGGCGGCGAGCGTTGCCCCATCGACAGCGAGAATCGCCGTGATGATTCCGCTTCTCGGCGCGCGAATATCGTTCATGGTCTTCATGGCCTCGATGATGCAGAGCGTGTCGCCCTTCTCTACCTTTGAGCCAACCTGAACAAACGGCGCCGCGCCGGGTTTCTTTGCCAGATAAAATACGCTGGAGATGGGAGAACGCACCGCGTTCTGATCGTCCGGCTGAATGGATACGCTCTGTTGCGGTTGCATCAAGGCAGCGGATGCCCCGGTCAAAACGACCGCGCCACGCTCCAGCAAAATCCGCAGGTCGCCCTGCTGCACTTCGATCTTGGAAAACGCGGACTGTTCCGCGCGCTCCATGAGCCGTATGATTGCGTCCAAATCCATGTATGGATTCCTTTCGCACGATAAAATAAGTATGAGTCCACGGTAGTGAGGAAGAAAATCGATCGGCGTGCGGATGGTATAAAAAAATGATTCCGCACATTGTTAGCACTACTAACCAACTTGCGCAGAATCATAACATGGCGTTTTTTTCTTGTCAAGCACGCGGCACTGTACCGCGGTTCAATTGTGAAAACCAGTTTCAATCATACTGGTGTATGTTTTACGGGTTGTGTTTTGCAACACATATTGCAGTTTTGTCAATAAACAGCTTTTTTGCGCCATATTGATTCGTAAACAGATGGCTGAACAATCGATTTAAGAATCGAGGATAGCCTGTGTTGATCCAGTTTTCACACACGTAGGTGGTTGAAAAAGTTCACAAGCGCCTGCATGGATTGCAGCACCTCCGGGTACTGCGCAACCTGAAAATCCCGCATGACGGCGTGGATGAGCATATCGTGAAACTGCGTGTGCTTCTTGCACA
>JAQVML010000345.1 GCA_028703645.1 Eubacteriales bacterium | reverse complement strand
TTCTATCGGATCATTTCCAAAAAATAGTCTACATTCTAATTGGCACTGGTGCGGATCGCTCGCTTTATCCTTTGACTCCGCCAGCCGTCAGGCCGGAGACCATATGCCGCTGCACATACAAGAAGATAATGAGAATCGGCAGCGAAACCAGCAGCGAAGCCGCGGCAAATACCGGCCAATTGCCGGACATCTCGCCCGCCTGCAGCGAGTACAACCCCGTTGCAAGTGTATAATGTTCCGAACCGGTCATAAACGTGATGGCATAGATATATTCATTCCAAACATAGATAAGCACCATGACGGCGGTTACGATGATGGAAGGTTTCGCAAGCGGCAATACAATCCTACGGATGATCTGCAGCTCGCTCGCGCCGTCGATGCGCGCCGCCTCCTCGATATCATACGGAATCGTATCGAAATAGCCCTTCATGTTCCAGAGCCCGAATACCGCCATCGTCCCAGTGTAAACGATGATTAAGCCCAGCCGCGTGTTGATGAGACCCAGCGGGTTCATGAGTTTATAAATAGCGAACATCGACAACAGAGACGGGAACGCGTTGAGCAGAATCAGCAGATTCAGCAGCGTTTTTCTGCCGCGAAAGCGTATGCGAGAAAATGCATAAGCCGCCGGAATAGAAACACTCAGCGCGATGGTTACCGTGCAGATTGCGATAAACACACTGTTTTGAAACCAAGTCCACACCGGTTTTTCCGTAAAGACCGCTTTATAATTCTCCAGCGTGAAATTTTTCGGTAAAAATGAAAAATCCGTGGTAAGCAGGCTGTTGTTTGCGTTGAGAGATACGGACAATGCATAGAGAATCGGAATCAGCGTCACAAAGCAGAGCGCAATGAAGAACACTTGCAGCGAAACTACCTTGACCCCGGTGATCGCTTTTCTTTTTTGGCGCGGTGATAAGCTCATATGCGTTTCCTCCGCATCTCTTTGTTCGTCAGCAGCGTAAAGCCGATCATCAACAAGAAGATGATGATGGAGACCGCAGAACTGTAGCCATAGTTGCTGGTGATAAACGCGTTTTCGTACGCGTAGGTCAATATGGTATGAATGTTCGCACCGCTTGGCGAACCCGCCTGCTGCGTGAGCAGATAGACAACGTCAAACTGCTTGAAGGTTGTAAACACCGTGATGATCACCGCCGGGCCGATCACGGACTTGATCAGCGGTACCGTGATGTATGTGGTCTTTTGCAGGCGTGTGGCGCCGTTGAGCAGCGCGGTTTCATAGAGGCTTCGGTCTACGCTCTGCAGTGCGCCGTCGATGATCATAATCATAAACGGCAGCGCAAGCCAGAGGTTGACTACCGTACAACACAAAAAAGCGCTCACGTCATTTGCCAGCCAGTGCACCATGCTGAGCCCCAGCTTCTGCATCCATTGATTGAGCAGGCCAAAGGTGGAGTTGAACATGCCCGTCTTCCACAGCAGGATGGAGACGTACCCCGGCATCGCCCAGGGAAACATCAAAATCGTCTTGTAAATTCCCCGCCCTTTGAGGTTTGGCGAATTGAGCAGCGAAGCCAGGCTAAAAGCAATGACGAGCTGCAGCGACATGTTGAGCACCGTCCAGAGAATCGTTCTCAGCAGCGCGCCCAGAAATCCGGAGTCGAACACAAACAACGCTTCTTTATAATTCTTCAACCCGACAAAGTCAAAGTTGAACCAGTGATAGAGGTTCATGTTCGTCAGCGAGATATACGCCGTGTATAGGATAGGGAAAACGACGACAACGAGAATCAACGTCAGCGACAGCGCGCTGTAGAGATAGGCGCGCTTGTTATCGTCCCGCTTTTCCATCGTTTTCGTCCTCCCTTCGTTCATTTCGCGTTTTCACGGCAGGCACTTACTGCATCGCTTCGATTAATTGCTCTGCTTTCGCCTGATATTTCGTTGTTTCGGTTTCGACTACGCCGCCGGACATGTTGACCGCAACGAGCAGATTGCCCATCACGGTCCACATCACGTCCATCTGCGGAATGTTCGGCATGGGTTCCGCAGTTTCCGCAATCGCCCGCATGGTGGACACCATCGGGTCATCTTTTACGCTCGGATCGTCATACGCCAGCATATTTGCCGGCGCGCAACCGCTGGCGTTGGCAAGGTCAATTCCCACCTGCGGATCGGTCAAAACATTCAGCACGCGCGCGATGGTATCATGCTTTTGCTCCGCCGCAACCTTGAGCACATGTACGCCCTGTACGCCCGTATACGGGGCGAGCGGAAGGCCAGTTTCGTCTACAATCGGCATGGTCGAAAACCCAAGATCAATCCCCGCCTCCCGCGCGGAGGGCACGAGCCATGGACCGCCGATCGTCGAATCTGCCATGCCTTCAAGAAACAGTGTGTTCACGGTGGAGTATTCGCTCTCTCCGGGCATATATTTCAAAAACTTCTGGTGATACTTCAGCGCGGCGCGCACCTCAGCAGAGTTTAACTGCGGCACGCCGTCTTGGGTAATCAGCTTGCCGCCAAAGCCGTTGATCCAGGGAATGCTGTAGTAGGCGGTGCTGTGCTGCTCCACAAAACCGTAATGCCCGCCGGAGGTGTTCGCCTCCATATAAGCATAGAGCGACTCGGTCGTTTGCGGCACTTCGCTTTCGTTCATCAGATCTTTGTTGTAAAGAAACAGCAGCGTTTCAAAGTAGAGCGGAAGTTGATAGAGGGTATCTTTATAGGTTGCGGATTCGATCGTCACCGGTAAATAGTTTACCAGCGTCGAAGCGTCTACAAAATCTGTAATCGGCGCTAACACGCCGAGCTCCGCGTATACGCCGATCTTGTCGTGCGCAAAGAGATACAAATCCGGCGCGGCGTTGGGGTCGTTCCCGACAAGCTTGAGCGCTTCCGTCAAACCATCTTTGCGAACAAGCTCGACGGTAACGTCCGGCAGCGCTTCGGCAAACGCAGCCTGAAGTACCTTGACCA
>JAQVML010000344.1 GCA_028703645.1 Eubacteriales bacterium | reverse complement strand
GACTCCAGCGTGCGTCGTTATATCAATAAAAAGCGGCTGTCGTTGCAGCAGTCTCAAGAAGGATACCTACCGATCGCGCATGTATGCGGCAATGCCCAATGTGACTTTGGAGAATTCTACAAAGACGGTACAGATGGCAGACGAACAAAAGCATATGCGCTGACGCTGTCATTTCCTCAGTCGAATCACGCTCTGACACAGACCTTCCCTTCCCAGAATCAGGAATGTTTATTGGAAGGCATGAAGCGAATTTTCGAGCACATCGGTGGCGTTCCGGTACGAATCCGTTTTGACAACATGACGACGGCGGTTGCGCAAATGGGGGAAGGAACAGAGCGCACGCTGTCCGATGGGTTTGCACGGTTCATGCTGCACTACCGGTTTCAAGCGGACTTCTGCAACCCTGCTTCGGGTCATGAAAAAGGGAACGTAGAAAACAAAGTCGGGTACAGTCGGCGTAATTTTTTTGTACCTATCCCAGTTTTCGATAATTTTGAAAGCTACAACGAGCAACTTTGGTCAGTGTGCGAGGCGGATGCCGAACGGCCGCATTACAAGCAAGAGGATACAATTGCAGAATTATTTCGAAAGGATCGGGAGAAGCTTCTGTTGTTGCCTGAGCATCCCTACAGGGTGTTCCGCTATGAAACCTTAACGGTGAATAAGTACGGCTTTGTTACGATCGATACCAACCATTACGGACTCTCTCCGCAGTTAGCTGGTCAGAAAGTGCAGGCGAAGATTTTCTCGAATAAAATCGAGTTATACTACGAACGCTCTTTACTCAAAACTTATCAGCGCAGCTATGAATCCAAGGCGGAGCTGACGGATTGGACACAGTATCTGGGAACTCTCTGCAAAAAGCCGGGCGCCGTAGAGCACACACGATTTTTTGGACAATTACCTAAGCTTTGGCAGAATCACTTATTAGAAACCAAGGGTATCGAACGAAAAAGCGCTTTGATGCTGCTCTCGGAAATCGTCAGCGATGGCAATGCGCTGTTGTCCGACGATGCAATCCAATTTGCATATGAAAACGGGAGACACGACACAGATAGCATTCGACAATGTTACTACAACATTGCACGCAAAGAAAAACATCCCATGCCGCTGCTGCTTTCTGTGAATGCGCCCGTGTTAAACTACCACCCGGATCTTTCGGTATATGATCATTTGACGGGAGGTAGCGGCCATGAATGAAAGCATTGAACAGCAGATGCGTACACTGAAACTTGGCGGCTTAGCGAAAGCATGGCAAACAGTCACCTTTGAAGATCCCGAACAATATATACGCGAGCTTATTGCGCTCGAATTACGAGAGCGGGAAGCCAACCGAATCAACCGCATGGTGAAGACTGCCGGCTTTCGTGTGATAAAAACGCTGGATGAATTCATTTGGAACAAGGCGATAGAATTACCAAACGGGTTGTCTCAGACGGATATGACGTCGCTGTCCTTTGTTGATCGCAAAGAGAATCTGATTTTCATGGGGGCTGTCGGAACAGGTAAAACACACCTAGCTACAGCGCTTGCCATGCAAGCTTGTGAGGATGGAAAACAAGTCCGATTTTATTCCGCCGCATCCCTTGCGAATTTACTCTTAGAAAAGAATCAGCGAGGGTTGCTAAACACCTTCATGAACACTCTGAAGCGGGTGGAACTGATCGTCGTTGACGAAATTGGCTTTGTACCACTACACAAAGACGCCGCCGAATTATTATTTCAGGTGATTTCAGATTGCTACGAGCGACGAAGCCTGGTTATTACAACGAATCTCGAATTTTCCGGTTGGAACACGGTCTTTGGTGACAATCGCTTAACTGCGGCATTGGTGGATCGACTCATTCACCATTCGCACATCCTTATCTTTTCTGGTGATAGTTATCGGTTGACGCAATCGATCAATCGTCAGCGTGAAGCTGCGCTCTAATAGGCGTTGTGCATGCAGCATTTGTGCACCAAAGTGTCTGCGTGCGCGCATCTACCCCCGCGGGGGTAGATGACCTCCATTGAAAGTGACTCTCGTGTCAACAAGGTGCTGACTTTCTTGATGCACATTCGCTAACCTTTTTGATTGACAAACACATATATATTGAGAATACGATGTCGGCTGCAAACAGGATATGAAGTAGAAACAAACACAATAGTTATTAAAAGTAGTTTAACAAACGGTTTCACCATTTCCGTTTTTCAATCTAAGATTATATGCCAATATTTCAAACGACCTACGGGCCGTTTTTTTGCACATTTTTTCGGAAAGGAGCTGAGCACATGGCGGATTCTGATTTTGGCCTGAAAATTGGCATCGAGGGCGAAAGGGAGTTTAAGGCCGGACTGAAAGAGATCAACCAGCAGTTCAAAGTGCTCGGCTCCGAGATGAAGCTGGTGGAATCCCAGTTCAACAAACAGGATCGCAGCGTCTCCGCGCTCACCGCCCGGAACGAGGTGTTGACCCGGCAGATCTCCGAGCAGAAGGACAAGATCGAACTGCTGCGCAACGCGCTGGAGAACTCCGCGGAATCGTTCGGCGAAAACGACCAGCGAACGAAGCAGTGGACCGTGCAACTGAACAACGCGCAGGCACAGCTGAACAACATGGAGCGCGAGCTCAAGGACAACGAAAAGGCCATCGACGGCGTCGGCGATGAATTTCAGAGCGCGGAAAAGAAAGCGGACGGCTTCGGGGACGAGGTCAAAGAAGCGGCGAAAAAAGCTGACGACGCGAATGACAGGTTTCGTAAACTCGGCGATACGCTGAAAACGATCGGGCGCGCGCTTGCGATCGGGCTGGTGGCGATCGGGACCGCGGCGATCGCGGCGGGAACCGCGCTGGTCGGTATGACGGTAGACGCCGCGGCATATGCGGATGAAATGCTGACGCAGAGTAGCGTCACCGGCATGAGCGTAGAGAAGCTGCAGGCGTACTCCTACGCCGCTGACCTGGTG
>JAQVML010000343.1 GCA_028703645.1 Eubacteriales bacterium | reverse complement strand
GGTGAGGACTACGCGCTGATCCGTGCGTCGGCAGCGCCGGAGATCGGCGTCGTGGGCGCCGCATATTACGCCATGGAGCGAATGGCGAAGGCATCATTTGGCTTGGAGGAACAAACGCATGGATAATCGATTCAGCATCATCGGGGCCGCGCATCTGGATGCGCTGGTAGAAGGAATTGACGAAGGTCAACTGCGCCTCGGATCGGCGCCCGCGGATCAGATTCACCTGGGCTACGGTGGAGACGCGCTGAACGAGGCGATCACGCTGACCCGCCTTGGCGCAAACGTTGACCTGATCAGCAAGATTGGCTTGGATAGCGCGGGGGATATGGTGCTCTCATTTTGCCGCGCTTCGGGCTTGTCAACCGCGCATATCGCGCGGGAAGATCGTCTCTCGACCAGCATGAATATTGTTTTGATCGATCACGCGGGGGAGCGCCGCTTTATTACGGACCCGAAGAGCAGCCTTCGCGCGCTGTCGCTTTCGGATGTAATGCCGCATTTGGATTCGCTCGCGCCTGTGGTTTGCTTTGCGAGCCTGTTTGTCTTTCCGCATTTTCGAGCGGAGGAACTCGCAACGCTTTTTTTCGCGATTAAGCAGCGCGGATGCGTGCTTGCGGCGGACATGACGAAGCGCAAGAACGGAGAGAAGCTCGCCGATCTTGCAAACGTTTGGCCGTATCTCGACATCGTGTTTGCAAACGCGGAGGAGGCGGGGCTGCTTTGCGACTCGACGGATGTTTACGCGATGGCGCAGGCGTTTCGCCACGCGGGCGTCGGCTGCATCGTCATCAAGACCGGCGCAAGCGGCTGCTTTGTTGGCAGCGATGCGTTTACCGGCGCGGTGGCTGGCTGCGTGAGCCGCGCTTGCGTGGACACGACCGGAGCCGGGGATAACTTTGCGGCGGCGTTTCTCTATGCCCGCGCGGCCGGACGCACGCCGGATGATTGCGCACGCTATGCGAACGCGGTTGCCTCAATCTGCGTGGAACACCTTGGCGCAACCACACACGTGATTACGCCCGATGAGGCGTTGGCGCGTTGCCGGGAGAATTACGGCGAAGGATTTGGCGCGCTGTAACGGTGATTTCGGTAAAAACACTTCTCCATAGCGCAGGGCTGTGTTACGATAGCGGAAATGTCTTTTGATTTGTGGGAATGGGGGAATCATGCAAGAGAAGCGAAAAAGAGAGCTGTATCTGTTTTTTGCCGTCATCGTGGCGGTGAATTTGGGGCTTGGGTTCAGCGACGGACTGTTTTCCAACTATTTTAAGGATGTCTATCAGGTCGACGGGTTTTTGCGCGGGTTGATCGAGCTGCCGCGCGAAATGCCCGGCGTGATTACGTTTTTTCTCATCAGCGCAGTTTCGTTTTTAGGCGACATCACCATCGCGATCTTCGCGCAGGGCATCGCCGCGATCGGGCTGATGGTGCTGGGGCTTATCACGCCGTCTTTTGGCGTGATGCTGGTGTTTTTATTCATCAACTCGTTGGGCGTGCATCTTTACATGCCGCTGAGGGACAGCATCGGCATGTCGCTTGCGGAGCCGGATCAAATCGGCAAGCGTATGGGACAATATGCGGGTATCAGCTTTGCCGTATTGACCGTTGCTGGCATTACGGTGTTTTTCCTGTTTCGCTTCGGCGTGTTCAGCTTTTTGAGCAAGACAAAGTGGACATTTGTCGTTGCGGCGGTCTTTTACCTGCTGGCGATGGTCATGTTGATCCGGTTGAAACTGGAGAAAGGGCAAATTCGAACCAAGCGCGAGAAAGTGAAGCTGATTTTCCGAAAGGAATACAAATATTACTACCTGCTCGCCATCGTATTTGGCGTGCAAAAGCAGGTGATGCTCGTCTTTGGCCCGTGGGTGCTGATTGAGACGCTGGGACAGGGGGTAGACACTATCGTGCTGCTCGGCATCGTAGCCTCCACGCTAGGCATGTTCTTTATGCCACAGCTGGGTAAATGGATCGATCGATTTGGCGTAAAGAAGCTGCTGTATGCGGATGCGTTCTCATTTATCTTTGTCTATCTGTGCTATGGCGCGCTCTCGCAGAGCTTCAATACAGGCACGCTGGCGAAGGTCGGCATTCCCGTGATCATCACCTGTGCGCTGTTCATCATCGATCGACTCTCGTCCCAGATGGGCATCATCCGCACGATCTATCTCAAGTCGATTGCGCTCACGCCTTCGGACGTGACGCCGACGCTCTCGCTCGCCATGATGATGGATCACATCGTCTCCATCATCGTCGGCGTGTCCGGCGGATTATTATGGGTGAAATTCGGTTCGCATTACATCTTCTACGCGGTTGCCGCGCTGTCGCTGGTCAATCTCGTCGTGGCGATAAAAGTAAAAGACCCGCGAAAGATAGAAGTTCGCCTGTAAGCAGAGTATCGTCCAGAACCATAGATTTCGCTATCAAAAAACTGACGCGTTCCGGCGTCAGTTTTGTTTGTATTGATTAGATTCGCTTGCCTGTTTATTTGTGATGACGGCGACGGCGCGGGGTGTTGGAAATCTGCATGATCAGCAGTACGACGCCGAAGAGAAGCACGATTCCGCCGCAGATATAGACCCAGGAATAAGTGCTTGCGCTGATCGGCTGTACCGTGTCGTCCGCGGATGCCTTATCGAAAAACCGTGCGGTACCGTTCTGCTCAATCGAGGTCGGGGTATAGTTTCCGTCTCCTGCGCGCGTAACTGCCAGCGAATACGGCTCGCCTTGCAGCGCGGTGACGGTGACGGTATAGCTGCCGTCCTCCGATGCGGGATCAATCTTGCAGCCGACCGGCGCGAAGTCCAGCGCGCCATTGCCGCTGCCGCCGGAGAGCCGAATATCAAACGTGCTGCCGGAGAAAGCGCTTTCGTTCCAGCCGTTCATCGCGAGTGCGGCTTGAACGGCACCCGCGGTTGTGCCCGCC
>JAQVML010000342.1 GCA_028703645.1 Eubacteriales bacterium | reverse complement strand
GATTATGACGGACGAGCCGGTGGCGGCCCCGATTCCGCAGCAGCGGCAGGAGCCGGTCTTCAGCGAAAACGATATTCGCAGAGACTATCAGGAAAAGCCCAAGAGCAAGCTGGACGTTCCCGCATTCCTGCGCAACCGCTAATCAAACGAATACAGCAAAGCGCCGCTTGAACAAAGCGGCGCTTTTTTGCGTAATGACTTCAGTCGGTTTCGACCGCGAAGCGGGAGAAACACAAAACCCACCCGCTATGCGGGTGCGCGACAGCGGTTATACCAATAAAACCGCCTTTCTTTTACAATGGAAGAGTTCAAGCTACCATGTAAGAAAGGCGGTTTCATGGCTAAACAAGCAAACAGTTTAGCACGCACGAAATGGATGTGCAAATACCATATCGTGTTTACTCCGAAGTATAGACGAAAGATCATTTACAATCAATACAGAGAAAGCCTCGGGAAAATACTCAGGCAACTTTGTGAGTACAAAGGCGTCGAAATACACGAAGGCCATTTGATGCCGGATCATGTACACATGCTGGTCAGTATTCCCCCAAAAATCAGTATATCCAATTTTATGGGATACTTAAAGGGAAAAAGTGCACTGATGATGTTTGATGCACATGCGAATCTGAAATACAAGTTTGGCAACAGGCATTTCTGGTCGGAAGGTTACTACGTCAGCACGGTTGGACTAAACGATGCTACGATAGCAAAGTATATCCGCGAACAGGAACAGTACGACCAAGCAATTGACAAACTAAGCGTGAAAGAGTACGCAGATCCGTTTAAAACTAAAGAGCCCCTTTAGGGGCAAAAAGTAAGATGATACATGGTAGCTTGAACACCGTGAAAGCAGCGCCTTGAGGCGCATGTAGGCACCAAGGGCTTTTAGCCAAAAGCAAGCCACCCGTTTTTGAACTGAACCCCGAGAAACGGACATTGAGAAAAAGCACCTCCTGTCGTAGGATAAAATAACTACGACGGGAGGTTTTCATATGGGAAAACAATATTGGAAAGAGATATTACCGAGAGTCCTTGAATTGAAAGAGCGCGGGTATACGCATCGAATGATCGGCGATGAGTTGGGCTACACACGGGAGCAAATAAAGGAACTAGTGAAACGCTCTCACAGGCAACAACGTCACCCGATTCAAACGTTAAGAAAGCGAGGCAGACCTCGCAAGCAACCAATTTCAACAGAGAAAGAATACCAGCAACGGATCAAACAGCTAGAGATGGAAAACGATCTGCTACGGTCTTTTCTTCAAGCTGCTGGAAGGATGTGAGAGCAGAGATCAAATTTGCAGCGATTGAAAGATATCAAGATAAGTATCCCGTAACAACAATGTGTTCGTTCTTCCATGTTTCACGAAGCGGGTACTATGCGTATCTTGGGAGAACAGAGAGCACGACGGATGCCAGCCTTGTGCAACTCATTCGCCAGTGTCGTGAGGAAACAGATCGTACCTATGGCTATCGACGGATTGGGCTATGGCTTGATCGGCGAGAATGCCATGTGAACCACAAGAGAATCTATCGTATCATGCAGAAATACGGGCTGTTTTCCGAGGTGCGACGGAAACGAAAGTACCAACAAATGTCGGATCAGCTGCACCGATACCCGAATTTACTCAACCGCGACTTCACAGCAAACCGTCCAAACGAGAAGTGGGTAACAGATATTTCATACATTGGAACAAAACAAGGAACCTTATATCTTTCGATCATTCGAGATCTGTTTGACAACAGCATCGTCGCCTACAAGACTGGAACGGAACAAACGATCAATCTAGTCCTCCAAACAGTTCATATGGCACAAGAGAAAGAAGCGGTCGCCGCAGAGTTACAGCTCCACAGCGACCAAGGGTTTCAATACACGTCACAGGCATACTTCACCCTGACACGAGATTATGGCATTACGCCTTCCATGTCAAGAAGGGGAAATTGCTATGATAACGCTATGGCAGAAAATTTCTTCGGAATACTGAAGTCCGAATGCTTGAGAAGACACAAACCGCAATCCATTGCTCATGCAAGACAGCTCATTGACAACTTTATATTCTTCTACAACAATGAGCGGATTCAGCTCAAAACAAAACTGACGCCGCTTGAAAAACGACGCCAGTTCATGTAATTCTTAGCATTCCTGCGATAGGGGCTTTTATTTGTGTCTAATCAACGGGGTTCAGTTCATTCAGCGGGGGTTCCTCTTCTTACCCTATTCTCTTACTTCGTGATCTCCCGCACTGGCAGGCCCTCGATATACCCGCGCGCGCCAACTGGCGCCAGCTGAAACCGCGGGCCAGCCTCCGGCGCCCACTCCCAGCCGTAGAGCTTGGGATCATACTTCTCGATCGCGTCCCAAACGAGCTCAATCGCCTCGCCGAACTTCTCGTCGTCATACGGCTCGCCATTGAACACCATATACTTGCAGGCGGGAAGATCGATGCAATCGAACCCCTCCGGAATCGCGCCGGAGAAATCGGCGGGCACCTCAACGCCCTGACAGTATTCCGATGTGCCGGGTTTGCGCATCCCTTCCGGCAGCCACACGCCGATGGACTCATACAGCGCGCCTTTGATGCTCTCCAGGATGCCCCAAATATCGCAACCAACCTCGCCGCAGTACGCAAAGTAGTCCTCCGCCTTCACGCCGCGTTTGAGGATCAGTTTGCGCGCGGGGCGCTCGATTACTTGAGTGAATATCACTGTGCTTTCCATCTTCTTGGTTCCTTCCTTTTGTGTTGGTGTGGCGCTTTCCAGACGAACCGGATAGTAGGAAAAGAGCGGAATCGGCGGCGCTTCTTTGCGGTATCGCTGCGGGGAGATGGCGAATTCGCGCGAAAACGCCTTGGTGAACCCCTCGTGCGAGCCAAACGCGGACTCAAGCGCGACGTCTAGTACGCTCATATCCGTGTCCCGCAATTTCTTCGCCGCGGCGGAACGCCGCACCG
>JAQVML010000341.1 GCA_028703645.1 Eubacteriales bacterium | reverse complement strand
AACGACAGACAACGCGAAGCAGTCGAAACAACGGAAGGCCCGCTTCTCGTTCTCGCGGGTGCAGGCAGCGGAAAAACGCGCGTGCTGACGCACCGCATCGCCTATCTCATTCAGGAAAAAGGCGTTGCGCCCTGGCATATTCTCGCGCTGACGTTTACGAATAAAGCCGCCGGCGAAATGCGCGAGCGCGTCGGCAGCCTGCTTGGCTCCGGCGTTAACGACATGTGGGTCATGACGTTTCACGCTTGCTGTGCGCGCATACTGCGCAGCGAGATTCAGCAGCTGGGTTACGAGCGCACGTTTGTAATCTATGATGATGCGGATCAGCAGTCCCTGCTCAAGAAGATCATCCGCGATTTGAACCTCAACGAAAAAGTGTTTACCCCGCGGGAACTTTCCAGCCGTATCTCGGAGGCGAAAAACCAGAGCCTCGACGCGCTCGGCTATCTGCGCGAAGGGTATGCGCCAAAAGAAGTCGTCGCGGCGTATCAGGCATATCAAAAGCAGCTCAAGCAGTGCAACGCGCTGGATTTTGACGATTTGCTGCTGATGGTCATGCAGCTGTTTAACCAATTTCCCGATGTGCTCGAAAAATATCGCAGCAAGTTTCGCTATATCCTTGTCGACGAGTATCAGGACACGAACCTTGTGCAGTATCATATCGTGAGAAAACTCGCGAGCGAGCACCGCAATCTTTGCGTGGTTGGCGACGACGACCAGAGCATTTACGGCTGGCGCGGCGCGGATATTCGCAACATATTGGAGTTTGAAAAGGACTACCCCGGCGCTGTCGTCATTCGATTGGAGCAAAACTACCGCTCGACGGAGGTCATCCTCAACGCCGCGAACATCGTGATCTCCAACAACCGCTCCCGCAAAAAAAAGGAGCTCTGGACGCAGATCAAGGGCGGCGAACCCATCGACGTATATGAAGCGATGGACGAGCGCGACGAAGCGAACCGCATCGCAAACCGAATTCTTGAAGGCGCGCGTTATGGCGACCGGCGGTATGACGATTACGCGATTCTGTACCGCACGCACGCGCAAAGCCGCATCATTGAAATGTATCTGCAAAGCTACGATATCCCCTACCGCGTTTACGGCGGACTCTCGTTCTTCCAGCGCGCGGAGGTCAAGGACATCGTAGCCTATTTGCGATTGTTACAAAACTCAGCGGACGATATCGCGTTTTTGCGCGTGATCAACGTTCCTCGCCGTGGCATCGGCGATACGTCCGTCGACGCGCTGCAAGCCTATGCTTCCGCGCGCACGCAGCCGCTTCTGCACGCGATTATGCAGCTCAAGGACGGCGATCTTCCCAAAGCCGCGCGGGAAAAGTTCACCGCGTTCGCCGGGCTGTTGTCGGACGTCTACATGCAATTCGGCGTCAAGTCGTTTCCCGACGTGGTGGAATACCTGCTGCAAGTGATCGGCTACGACGCGTATCTGCAGGCGGATCGCAAGGAAAACTATGAAGCTCGCGCAGACATCGTCAAAGAATTTGTCGGCTATATCCGCGAATTTACGGAGACCATGGACGAAACCAAGGTGGACGTTCTCTCCGCTTTCTTAGAAAACGTAGCTTTGTTTTCCGCGACGGACGCCGTGGACGAGGAAAACGGTCGCGTATCGATGATGACGCTGCACAGCGCGAAGGGACTCGAATTTCCCGTCGTATTCCTCTGCGGGCTGGAAGATGGTCTCTTCCCCTCTATGCAGAGCATCTACGAGCCGGAAAAGCTTGAAGAAGAGCGCAGACTCTGCTATGTTGGCATCACGCGCGCTCGGCAAAAGCTCTATCTCTCCTCCGCTAAACAGCGCATGCTCTACGGCAAGATTACGCCCGCGATGCCGTCCCGCTTTCTAACCGAGTTGGAAGCGGCGCTGCCCGCCGAGGCAAAGCCCGCGCCAAAGCAGCAGCCGGTTCTCAAGAGCGCGCCTCCACAGCAGGCGTTTGGCATCTCCGTACACTCGCTCAAGAGCAGCAGCGCGCAGAACGCGATTCAGCGGGAGCAGTCCCGACCGGCGCCAAAGCCCGCGCAGATGGACGTGACCTATACGCCCGGGCAACGCGTGCGCCACAAAGCCTTTGGCGACGGCACGGTGCTCGCGGTCAATGGCGGCGGCGCTTCGTCCATCGTTGAAATCGCGTTTGACAACGGCGCAAACAAGAAGTTCGCGGCTGCATTTGCGCCGATTGAAGTAGTAAAAGACTGATCAACAACGCTGGAGGCGGATGAACATGACCCGTCAGGAAGAATTGACGCAACAGCTCGTGCGCTATGCCGAGGCGTATTATGATACCGACGCGCCCGTGATATCGGACGCAGAATATGACGCGCTCTACGACGAGCTGGTTTCGCTCGAAGAAAAGAGCGGATTTGTGCTGCCCGGTTCCCCAACCCGTCATGTCGGCGCGAGTGCGGGCGCATTTTTGCCGCACACGCATATTCGAAGGCTCTATAGCCTCGACAAAGTGCGAACCGAGGATGCGCTTGCCGACTGGGCAAACCGCGCTATTCGAGCCGCCGACGGAAAGCCGGTCGAGTTCGCGTTGGAATATAAGTTTGACGGGTTGACCGTCTGCCTCACCTACGACAACGGCAGGTTTGTTCAGGGCGCAACGCGCGGCAACGGCGTCACCGGAGACGGCGTTTACGAGCAACTGCTCACCATCCGCTCGATTCCGCGCACGATTCCGTTCAAAGGAAAAATGGAGGTGCAGGGCGAATGCATCATGCGCCTCTCCGTGCTGGAAGAGTTCAACAAAACCGCGGACGAGCCGCTGAAAAACGCGAGAAACGCGGCGGCGGGCGCGCTGAGAAACCTGGACCCCAAGGTAACCGCTTCTAGAAAACTCGATCTCTTCTGCTATAATGTCGGCTATATCGAAGGAAAAGGACTCACCAATCAGCGGGATATGCTCGCGTTCCTTTCGGAAAATGGCTTCCCCGT
>JAQVML010000340.1 GCA_028703645.1 Eubacteriales bacterium | reverse complement strand
CTGGTGTGTGCCGCGGAAGATTCCGCGCAAAAGATCGCCCTCTCGCCGAGCGAAAGCAAGTAATAGAATAAAAACACGCTGCCGCGCGATGAATCAGAGTAAGACAATATGAGGCTGTCCAGAAAGATATTTTCTTCCATGGACAGTCTCATAATATAGCTTGGGTCATCGCGGGCAGATGTATACTATCTTACTCTTGACATATCATTCGCCCGCACCTTTCAGGCTTTCTGCATAGAATGAGTTGCCCATTCCTTGATAGCTCTTATTGTTCTTTGCTTGTTACAATTCGTAAATCTGACTCTATTTCTCGCTCAGCAGCCGGAGCGCCTCCAAATATCCTTCCAATCCATGACCTTTGATGCTCGCGACACACGCCGCGCGGATATAGGACACCTTGCGAAACTCCTCCCGCAGATCGGGATCGGAGATATGCACCTCAACCGTCGGAACACCGACCGCCTTGACCGCATCCAAAATCGCGACGCTCGTGTGCGTATACGCGCCGGGATTGATCACGATACCGTCCGCCGTGCCATACGCCGCCTGAATCGCGTCCACCAGAGCGCCCTCATGATTACTTTGCACAAACGAAACCTCTACGCCGAGCTTTTCCGCCTCCGCACGAATCATCTCCATGAGGTCTGCATAGGTTCGCCTGCCGTAGATATCCGGCTCGCGAAGGCCAAGCAGGTTTAGGTTTGGGCCATTGATGACAAGAATCTTCATACTGCTCTCTCTCTGCCTCCTTTAGTCGGCATTCTCGCAAAAATCGCGCCACATCTCCGCCGCTGCATCCTCCGGCGTTGTTTTGTTCGCAATGCTGGCGTCGCGAAAACGCGCATAGAGCGGCGCGCGCTCGCGCTGCATGGTTTCCAGATCGGTGGTGAGCGAAAGCGGCCTGCCCTCTCGCGGAAGAAGCGCAAGATCGCGCTCAATCTGATAAATACGCCCGTTTTGCTTAAGCGGTTGATAATTTCTCTCGTCTTTGACGATGCCGCCGCCGGTGACGAGGATCAGCCCGCTCTGCTTGCCCCACACTTGCGCTTGCTCGCGCTCCAGCGCGCGAAACGCCGCCTCACCGGAACCCGCGAAAATCTCGGAAATTGGTTTTCCCGCCGACCGCACGGTCTGCTCGTCCAGATCGATCAGCGTTCGCCCGCTCAGCTTCGCCAGCGCCGCGCCAATCGTCGTCTTTCCGCTGCCCGGCATGCCGATAAGCACAATGTTGAGCATGCTCTGCCGCAAGAGCCGCAAAATGCGCTCGTTCTGTGTGTCCGTAATCGCTTTGCCGAAGAAACGCTCCTCGGCGGCCTTTGCCTGCGCCACAAGCATGCTTAAGCCATCCGCGCAGGGAATGCCCAGCTCTTCCGCGCGAAACGCGAGCGCGGTTCTGCGTGGGTTGTAGATGAGCTCCAGCACACCCTCGCAGGCGGGAAACAGCGCCAAATCCACGGGCGCCTCACCCGTATGCGGATACATGCCGACCGGGGTCGCGTTGATGAGAATTTGTGCGTCTGCGTGGCGGGAGAGGTTTTCATAGTTGTCCGCGCCGCCACGCGAGATCACGACAATCTCGCTTGCGCCTTGCGTTTTCGCAACAGATTGCGCGGTGAGCGACGCGCCGCCGCTGCCGAGAATCACCACTTTTTTACCGGCGAACGAAATACCCGTGCGGAGCGCCATGCAGTTTAGCCCATATGCGTCCGTGTTGTAGCCGGTTCGCTTGCCGGTCGCGTCTCGCACAATCGTATTTACGCTGCCGATTTCGCGCGCGGTCTCGTCCAACTCGTCGCAAAACGCCATCACATCCCGCTTGTAGGGAATCGTAACGTTCAGACCGCCGATGTCCTCGCGCGAAAGAAACGCGCCGAGCGCCTCCGGCTCCAGCTCGTAGAGCGCATAGTCGTTGTTTCCGAGCGCGCGATGAATCTGCACAGAATAGCTGTGCTTCAGCGTCCGCCCGATCAGCCCGTAAATACGCTCCGCCATACGTTAAACCACCGAATAGTTGCCGAGGAAGGTAAAGCTCTCGCTGATGCGTTCCAGCTCTTCCAGCATGGGCAGAACGCCTTGCTCACGAACCGACGCGTCCAGATCGAAGAAGAAGATGAACTCAAAATTGCGGCCCGTCACGGGGCAGCTTTCGATCTTGCTCGTGTTCACGCCATATGCCGAAATCTTGGTCAGGATGCTGTTGAGCGCGCCCGGCTCGTTTTTGCAGTCCAGAATCAAGCTGATCTTGTTGGAACCCGCATAGATGATCGGGTTTTTCGCGATGCAGATGAAGCGCGTATAGTTGTTGTCGCTGTCCTGAATATCGTCCTTGATCGTGCTCAGCCCGTAGAGGTCGGCGCAGATATGGGAGCTGATCGCGGCGGCTTTGGGATTGATTCCCTCGGCCACCATCTTCGCGGCCACCGCCGTGTTGGCGCAGGGAATCACCTTGACCTTACCGTTGAGGCTGCCAAGATAACGGCTGCATTGGCCGATGGCCTGCTCATGCGAATAGATCTCCGTGATGTCGGAGAGCTTTGTGCCGGGCTTTGCCAGCAGCTCATGGCGAATGTGCAGCGTCGTGCCACGCACGATGGAGAAGCGTTTTCTCTGCAGCAGGTCGTAAACCGTGCGGACGGATCCGTTTGCGCTGTTTTCGATGGGCAGCACGCCAAACTGGCAGAGCCCCGATTCCACCGCGTCAAACACCGCCTCAAAGCTCTTGACATACATGATATTGCCGCGCGGCAAAAGTTTGTCGCAGGCGGCTTGCGAGTTTGCACCCTCTACGCCCTGGCAGGCGATGGTCCCCGTGCGGGGGAACACGACTTCGGGCGCAGCAAGCGCGCCTTCGATGAGCGCGCGCACACGCGACGGCGGCGAATACAGCTCCGTCTGGCGCACTTTGTTGAGCTCGATCAGCGTAGTAAAAAACTGATAGGCATACGGTTCCATCACGCCCGCATCGG
>JAQVML010000339.1 GCA_028703645.1 Eubacteriales bacterium | reverse complement strand
GGGTCTATCTGGGCGGGCTGCTTCGGTTGGAAGAAGTGCAGTAATCTTGCCTCGCGGGGATTGCCCGATCGACACCGCACAAGAACAAGGAGAAGGGAACATGCTTTTTAGCATACTCGTTCCGGTTTATAATTCGGAAAAATATCTGGAAGAGTGCTTTGATTCCGTTCTGCGACAGAGCGAGCAGGACTATGAACTCATATTGGTGGACGATGGCTCTACCGACGGCGGCGGAGCGGTCTGCGATCGATATAGGGCGCAGTCTCCTGACCGCATCCGCGTGATTCATCAATCAAATCAAGGCTTGATCCTTGCGCGTCGCGCGGGAATTGCCGCCGCAAAGGGAGACTATTGCATGTTTCTTGACGCGGACGACGCCTATGAGCCAAAGTGCCTTTCCACCATGCGCGAGACCATTGAGCGGACACGCGCGGACGTCGTGATCTTCAACAACTACAGCTATTTTGAGGAAGACGGTTCGATTGAGCCGAACAAGGCTGTCTTTGCGGATCAATCGGAGTTTGTAGGCGAACAAAAGCGTTTGATCTATCAGGAGTTGTTCTCTTCTGAACGGCTGAACAATATCTGGCTAAAGGCGATTCGAACACCGCTGTTACAGGATGACGATACGGACTATATACTCTATGCGGACAATCCGCATGGGGAAGACCTGCTGCAATCGCTCTATCCGCTGACACATGCACAGAAGATCGTCTATCGCGATCAGGTGCTCTATCGTTATCGCAGGCACTCCAGCAGCATGACCAGAGTCATGGAACTGCAACGCTTGGAGCGGATGTTTGACGACAAGAAAGAACAACAGCTACGCAGGTACATGACCATCTGGGGAATGGACACGCAGAAGGAGATCGACCAGCTTCAGGCGAGAAAGACGCGCGGAACGCTCACGCTCTTTTGGCAGAATTATCGCGCCGCAAAATCAAACGATCAGAAGCGCGCCGTACAGCGCTTTCCCTGGGCGACACGCTTTGCGGTACAGGAAAGACGAACATTTGAAAACCCATATCTTTCGCGCATGCATCGCTTGCAGGTGCGCGCGATTTTACATCAAACCATGTGGCTGCTGGACGGCATTTGCGCGCTCGGCAAGCTGAAGATGAGGGCACAGCATGGAGCATAAAGACCCGCTGGTTTCCATCGTTTGCGATACCTATAATCACGCGCCGTATGTCAAGCGCGCGTTGGATGGCTTTTTAAGTCAGGAAACCGATTTTTCGTTTGAAATTATCGTACATGACGACGCTTCCACCGACGGCACGGCGGATATCATCCGTTCGTATGAAGCGGCGCATCCAGACCTCTTTCGCTGTGTGTTTCGCACGGAGAATGTCTTTTCCAAAGACCCGAAGATTTTAGAACACTATGTTTTTCCGCTCGCGCGCGGGAAATATATCGCGATTTGCGAGGGTGACGACTACTGGACGAATCCCAATAAACTCCAGAAACAAATTTCATATATGGAAGCGCATCCCGACTGCACGCTCTGCGTCTGCGCGGCGGATTTGGTTGACCCGGAGGAACACTGGATCGGCTCCGTGTCGCCGTATGAAACGGACACGGATATCTCGACGGATGACATGATTCGCGGTGGCGGCGGCTTTGTCGCGACCGCTTCAATCGTTGCCCCGACGCACCTGGCGCAAAACCGCGGCTCGTTTTGTGACGAGACGGATGTGGACGACGCGGTGCTGCAAATTTGGTTTGCTTCCAACGGCACGACGCATTACTTCGCGGAGTCCATGTGCGCCTATCGTCAGGCGGTGCCGGGTTCCTGGACGGAGACTTATCATGCGGCGGGACGCGAGGCGCAGATCGTCCATCATAGGGGACTTGCGCGCGCGCTGCGCGAATTTGACCGGCAGTCAAACTATCGTTGGCACGATTCGGTGGATTTTAACGCGACGTATCAGGAATATGAAGTGCTACGCATGACAAACGATCTTCCGGCACTCAAGAAGCCGCCGTATCGCAAGCGCTATTTGGAACTGCCGCTCAAGCGACGCATTCGCATGCATCTCGTGCGAGCCGGATTAAGCAAACACTGACACAGGAGGAAGAAACGATGCAGACACAGCAAGCGCTCGTTACCGTGATTTTGCCGACGCATAACCACGCGCCGTTCATCGCGCAGGCGATTGAGAGCGTGCTGATGCAGAAGACCGATTTTTACTTTGATATTTTGCTGCACGACGACGCCTCGACCGACGGCACGGCGAATATCTGCCGCGATTTTGCCGCGCGTTATCCCGAAAAAATCACGTTGATTGCGCAGACAGTCAACCAATACACGATCGATCGGCGCATCCAGTCGCACCTCCTGATTCCGCGCGTGAATGCGAAATATACCGCCATTCTCGATGGAGACGACTACTGGATCGATCCAATGAAACTGCAAAAACAAGTAGATTATCTAGAGGCGCACCCGGACTGCACGCTCTGCATCGGCGGCGCCGATCTGGTTGACGTCAACAACCGGGTAGTCGGCCATGTCAAACCATACGATGTGGATCGCGTGGTTGATCCGGCGGATATGATTCGCGGCGGCGGCGGCTTTAACGCGACGAATACCATCGTCATGCCGACCCAACTGCTCAAAAACCTACCGGAGTTTGCCGAACATGTGGAGGCGGAGGACATTCCTTTTCAGCTGCTCGGCGCGCTGACGGGGTATGCGTATTATATTGCGGATACGCTGATGGCTTACCGCCTCGCGGTGCCCGGCAGTTGGTCTACGCGGCAATATGCGTCCCGAATGGAGACGCGCATCAAGACGAGCCGCGACCTCATCGCGCTCAACGAGGGTTACGATGCGTATTCCGGTGGAACCTATCATGACGCGTTTGTGGACGCGATTCACTATCAGGAATTTTTGATCCTCACCTATCAGCACAAGCTCAAGGAGGCAAAGCGGCCTCCCTACCGCGTGTTTTACGATAAGTTATCCAGA
>JAQVML010000338.1 GCA_028703645.1 Eubacteriales bacterium | reverse complement strand
AATGAATGGGAAATCCCCAGACTTACATACCAGGCCGGCGTGTGGGCGATTTCACGGTATATTTTTACCGTTGGGGCAAGGAGCGTATCGAGGCCGAGGCTTGCATACACCTCCTGCGAATCGCTCAGACCGTCGAGGGCGTAATAGATGTAGCCCGCCCCGAGCGAAAATGACCCGAATGTTCTATCATAGGAAACCGTAAGATCGGTTTCGTTCAGGCTGCTCTCGTCCGATGTGGCGGGATCCCGGTCGTCGAATTCGGTATCGAGATTGCGCCCAAGGTTGATGCCCACGCCTTTGTAAGAGACAGTCAGCGACGGCTGAACGACAAGACTGTCATTGCTCAATTCGAATCCTCGCCAGACATACTTGCTCAGGACACTCACATCCGCTGCCGCTGCGGGTTTGTCACTTTCCGCCGAACAATTGATCGATGGTACTGCGCAGACGATAACCGAAATAATGATGAATACGTTAAACAGACTCTTTAATGCTCTCATTGCAATCAATCCTCCTCTTCATATGTTTCCCAATGCCCGTTTGCTCAAGTTCCGCCAATATTCGAATAGCGGACACAGGTCCGTCGCGTAAAAATTATTGAAGACCGTAACTACATTCTCACTTTGTTCTTGTTTCCGCTTAAGCGCTACCTAATTGTATGGAATTCAACGATAGCAATTTGCGCGCCATCACCTCTTAAATTATTAAATGGTAAATAAAACAATCATTTGTAGTATAACTGGTAGTGATTTTGAAGTGCGATTAACTACATTTAAGTAGAAAATGAAGATTTGAGCAACTGAACGGAAGGAAAAATGTTTTTTATATCTGCAAAAAAGTAATGAATTTTTAATTGTCTCTATATGTCAGTCATAATATGCTGTACATCAGAACCCTTCCCGCTCGGCTTGAATGGGATGAGCCCAAGTCGGTATCTGCTTCCATGCGGAGCGCATTCGGCCATGCAGGGAGTTTGTTTCAGGCGCGAATTGACGCAGGTGGGTCCAGAAACGGGTGGTATGATTTCGTTCGAGCGTGTGGCATAGTTCATGGATCAAAACATATCGAACCAGTTCTCTCGGAAGAAAAAGCAGTTTGCAGTTAAGACTTATCGAACTATCGGCGGAACAGCTGCCCCATCGTGTGCGCTGACTTTTGATGGTCAGGCGATTAAATTTTATCCCTGTTTCGTCAGAAAGGGATTTCAGCCAGTGCCCAAGCGATGCTTTGGCGCGGCGCGCCAGCCAACGCCTCAGGGCAGCGTTGCAACGTCCTTGATCGTCTGCTGCGCCGTATACTACTATACGTCCCGGTCGGTCAGTGAGCGCGCGTGCGGTTTTTCCTTTTGTTTGCCGGTATTCCACCCGCCAGGATTCGGCAAGTGCAGGAAGATCAAAGGCTTGTGGGCACAATGTTGACCGTGTACCGAGGAGATGGCGTACCTCGTCGAATTGAGCGAGTCTCGTAAAAATCCAATCGCTTTTTTGAGCAACCAATTCTATAATCCGTTCCTCGTGCAATCCGTCGGGTGCGCTGACAGCCAAGCCGTCGCGGGCAGTCATCTTCAAGCGCAGGCTTTTTCCCCTGGCGGACCGGCGGATTTCATAATCCAGTTGTCGCCCGTCGGGAAGGAGTATGCGGGCCATGCGTGTCATGCCGAATCCTTCGTTCCTGGTTTGTAGTGTTTTCTCTTGAGTGTCTGCACCAGCGCGCCGATAAATCCCATGGAATTACCGGCCAAGAGGCCGTAAGTCGAAAAGCGTTGGGCGATAAGGAGAAGTAACGCCCTGGAAAGCTCCGGGTCAACGGCGCTGCTGTTCCACCAGCCGGGAAAACAATGTGTGTCCGCTTCCACCAGTATGGCGGAGGCCAGTTCGGCGGCCTGCGCCTCGCTCAATGCCGCATTGCGCGTTTTGATCTGCAGCGCCAGTTGCTGACCTGTCGGGCGTTTTGATTCCTCTACCGCTGTTCGTACCGCTTCGGTTAATCCCTCCAGTTCTTCGATCAGAGCGATTCCCGCCAGTGTTCCCGCCCGCTTTTCATCAATAATGCGTTGCAGCCGTTCCGAAAGCGGCCGAAACGATTCATCCTGATCGAGTCTGATCCGTAATTCCGCCGACAACATCGCATCGATATCCAACGCCTTGGCATCCGGTTTCTTGTCCTTCAGTTTGGTGAGAAAGTGCTCGTCCAGCACATAGGTGGGAAATTCTTTTTCCAATTCCTCCACATCTATATGTTCGCGGATCAGCTCTCTGGTGAGGGCCGCGTCTTCTTCCGTGGCTTCAAAGGCCGCAGCGGGATAAAATTTCTTGCGATACAGCATATAGAGTTTCGTCAGCCAGGTATAGGGACGTACGAAGTCGCGCAATGCTTCGTCCGGTTGCAGCGCTTCGTAAAATACGCGCAAATTGCGATAGCCGGTATCGAACTGCTTTTCTGCGGCTTCCTCGTCGCGCAGCAGTTTCATGGCGGCGATAAATGAATCGTGGGAGCCGTCTCGCGGCACCGTTTCTTCCGGAAAGAGCGCCCAGAGCGCATCGAATTGTTTGCGGAAATGTTCCCGAATTTTCTCAAATGGGAAGGCGATATCTCCCAGTTCTTCGGGCCGGTAGTTCAACGCTTCGTTCAGGTGATCGAAAATCCCATAGTAGTCGACGATTAGACCGTGTCCCTTCAACTCGGTGTAAGGCCGGTTTACCCGGGCGATGGTTTGCAGCAGGTCGTGATTTTGGAGCTTTTTGTCGAGATACAACGCTTGAAGTATCGGCGCGTCAAAACCGGTGAGCAACATATTGCAGACCACCAGAATTTCCACTTTACGAAACGCCTTGTCTTTATGCTCGACTTTTTCGGACTGGGCGGGAATAAGGAACTCGTTTAAAAGTCTTTTGCGTGTTGTATCACCGATATAAAGGGCCTGAATGTCCTTGCCGTCTTCCGCGGGTGCTTCTGAAATCACTGGCACGACA
>JAQVML010000337.1 GCA_028703645.1 Eubacteriales bacterium | reverse complement strand
GATGGAGACCAGTATGATTACGCTCATCACGCCGATGATGATGCCCAGCATGGTCAGAAACGAGCGCATCTTGTTTGCCAGCGTTGAGCGAACCGCAAGGCGGAGGGAGTTGAAAAACATCGTCATACCAGTTCCGCCTCCTCAAGCGAGCGATACAATCGCCCGTCTCGCACATAGACTGTTCGCTGTGATTGGCGTGCGATCTCATCGTTGTGCGTGATCAACACAATCGTATAGCCCTCGTCCGAGAGTCGATGGATTAACCGCATGATGTCCATACCGCTTTTGCTGTCCAGATTGCCCGTTGGTTCATCCGCCAGAATCACGCGGGAATCGCTCGCCAGCGCGCGGGCGATGGCGACGCGTTGCTGTTGTCCGCCGGAGAGCTGGCTCGGACGGTGTTGCATGCGGTTGCCGAGGCCTACCTGATCCAGCGCGGCTTTTGCGCGCTCAATGCGCTCTTTTTGCGAGAGTTTTTGATAGATCAGCGGGAGTTCTACGTTTTCCAGCGCGCTCATGGAATCGAGCAGGTTGAACTGCTGAAAAACAAACCCGATCTTTTCGCTGCGGATCAGTGAAAGCTCTTTGTCCGTGCATTCCGCAATGTTGACCCCGTCGAGGATATATCTACCGGAATCCGGCAAATCGAGGCATCCCATGACATTCATCAGTGTCGTCTTGCCTGAGCCGGAAGGGCCGCAGATAGCCACAAACTCCTTGGGTTTAACGTGCAGCGAGGCATCGTCCAGCGCGTGCACCGTTTCGTCGCCTACATAGTAGGTCTTATAGATGTGTTCCAGCAGCAGCATGGCGCGCTCCTTTCCCACGGGTGATCATCCCTATGATTCGATTCTGCATGTGTCGCCCTCAATTACCGCTCGGCGGCTGGAAGTTGCCGCCGCCCATATTGCTCGGAGGCTGGAAACTACCGCTCTGATCGCCGCCCATCATGCCGCCCTGTCCGCTGAAGCTAAAGTTCGTTGTGGTTGATTCCTCTTCGGTATACTTTGCGGTGCTCGTGCGCTGCGGCGACCAGATGACGTCTCCCGCCGCGAGCCCTTCCGTTGTAACGACGATATAGGAGCCGTCCGACATACCGGTGGTGACGCTCAGCTTCGTGAGTTTGTCTAAGTCTATCTCGCTTTCGGAAAGCGTGGTTCCGGCTTGCGTTCCTTCATCCGCAAGGTAGAGATAAGCGGTGTCGCCGTCGTACTGCACTGCGGAAACAGGCACGATCAGCGACTCTCCGCTAGTCTCTGTAATGATCTGTGCCGAAGTGCTCATGCCCGGATATGCCCCTTCGATCGGGTCGGTGGTGATCGTCGCGGTATAGCTGGTGACATAGCTGCCGCTTCCCGCATAGGAGATATTACTCACCTTACCATTGAACTCGCCTTCCAGCGCATCCAGCGTAATGGTTGCGCTCTGCCCCAACTTCACGCTGGCGATATCCAGCTCATCGATGGATAGCGCGATCGTGAACCCGCCCGTGCCGGTCATCGTGCAGACCGATGTGCCGGATGCGACCGTTTCGCCCACCTTGATGGATAGCGCTGTGAGGGTGCAGTCGGTGTCCGCCTTCACTGTGAGCAACCCTTCCAGGTCCTCAATCTTCGTGAGCAGTTCCGCTTCCGTGTTTTTCAGCGTGGTATAGGCGGTTGTCGGCGCGCCTTCTGCGAGCGTAAATACCGTAGCGCCTTTGCTGATCTTTTGGTTGTCCTTTACCGCAACGGTTGCGATCTTGCCGGAAGGCGCGGTGACCTCGACGTATTCGTTGACGGTGATGCTGCCCGTTCCGAGCGTAGCCCCGTCAGCGCTGAGCACCGTTGCACTCGTGCCAACGGGATAATAGTTGTCGGTAAACACAATCATGGCGGTGCCGTTTTCCAGTTTTGTCACGTAGCCATCCTGCTCGTCCTCGCCAATCATCACGGTGACCGCGTCATACTGCTCCATGCCCTCCACGGCAGGGATGCTGACCAGCATTTTGCCATCGGTCGCAATCAGGCAAAGATACTCCATGTCGTCCACAATGCTGCCGACCTGTGCCTGAATGTCCTTGACGATGCCGCCTTTTTTGGCCGTCACTTTTAGATTGGTGAGCAGTTGCTTTGCGGTGGAAAGAGATGCGCGGGTGTCGCTCAGCTCATCTCTAAGATCGCTCAATTGATCTTCCACATCCGTTGATTGCATGGTCATCACCACGTCTCCGGCCTTGATCGCATCCCCAGGCGCGAAGTTGACCGCGGTGACGGTGGACTCCGCCGTCGTGGTCACGCTCTGGCTTTCCAGCGCGGCAAGCGTGCCGCTGCCGTCGATGGTGGTGCTGATTTCGCCGCTGGAAACCGCGCTCGCGCGGTAGTTTAAGGTACTGGTACCATCCGCGTCTTTTTTCGCGAGGCTGATGCCAACGATGGTGCCCGCAGCGGCGAGCACGACCGCCGCGCAAATGAGGATGATATTGCGTGCGCGCTTCTGTTTCTTTTTCTTCTGCTTTGCCGCGAGAAATGATGTGTCGAAAGATTCCATACGGTTTTATCGCCTCCAAATTCATTCGCTTTTGATCATATTGGGCGCTTGTGACACAAACGTGGCATCGAACCGCTGAAATTATGGAGCATTGCGACAGGATCAATCGAAATCAATTCAATTTTGCAACCCGCGATAAAGCGTCGATATCGTGTCAAGTTTTTGTCAAGATCGGCCTATAAGATGAAACAAAAGAAGTGAATCTCGCGCGAGATACGCGCGGGAACACGCAGGGAGATTGGAATATGAAGCGAAATTCGATTGGAACAGTCAGGCGCGCGTTCACCGTGCTGCTCATGGTTGCGTTGCTTTTGGGCGTTGGTTTTGCCGGTGTCACGCCGGATACGGTTCTCGTCTCAAGTGCGGAGGAATTGAGCGCGGCGCTCAGCAGCGCGGCAACCAGCGGAATTACCACGGTGATTTATTACGCCGCCGGAACATCCGAGATCGATC
>JAQVML010000336.1 GCA_028703645.1 Eubacteriales bacterium | reverse complement strand
GTTATAGATTGGGAATTCGTAATCCAGCGCGCGGGCGGCTATCCCGACGCCATTATTCAAAATGGTTTGGTCCTCTCCGGTGTCCGGATTCACACGCCAGATGCGGCAGGCAAAGCCTTGTGAAGCGACGGTGGAGGGCGAGGTGAGCCCGCTGAGCGATTCGGGATAGTTGAGTGTGACCGAGACGATGCCCCAGAATGTGCCGTTGAGATACACCGGCAGGCGGCCCGCGATTCCTTGCCCGCCCTGAACGAGGGTAAACGGGCCCGCCATGATCATGGTACCGCGATCGATTGCGGCCTGCGCTTCCTTATCGCCCGCCTTTTCACCCATGAGGTCGTGCCCCAGCACGCTCTCGTTGTCGGTGAGCGGATAGACCGCGCTGACCACGCCGTTTGGGGCGAGCAGCACGTTTCGAACGGAGCTGTCGGTCACCAGCAGCCGCGCCACGCGCTCGAACCCCTCGGTCGAGCCTTCACTCTGAACCACAAACGCTTCCAGCGTTTTCGCTTTGTTGAGCTGGGAGGAGAGCACCTCAAATGTCTGCGCGCTGACGGTACCCGCAATGAACTTCATCTGGTCGTCTTCCCGCGTGCGCCTGCCGTATTCAATGTATGCGGAGAGCGCGATGCAGAGCGCGAGCGTGAGAAAAAAAGCGCCGACCACTTTTTTTGTTATGCGCCGTTTTCGCAATTTCGCTCGCCTCGCTTTCTCCGAAAAAATACCTGCGGATGATTTTATTATATGAAAAGCCTCGCGCTTACGCAACGCAAATCAAAAAACGCGCACCGATTAGCCGATGCGCGCATGGATTGTAAGCCGTTATTTTGATCCGATTGAGGACATGGATTTGATCTTTCGCCGCGTCATGGCGCGCATGAGCGCGACCTTGCTGTGGCCCATGGTGCCGAGGTCGTCGCCTCCGCGCTCCTGCGCCAAGCGCTCCTGTGCGCGCTGCTCCGCTTCGAGTGCGCGCTTTTCGTCGATCTCTTCCGGCCATTCGCAGGCCTGCGAGAGGATGTAGACGCACTCGGGACGCACCTCGATAAACCCTTCGGAGTGAAACGCCGTCCGGATCGTATGCTCGTCGGTCTGAATCACCAACGCGCCGACATCCAGCGCGGAGACCATAGGCACGTGCCCTGCCATGACGCCGAGTGAACCTGCGATGGACTGCACGCTGACATAGATGGCTTCTCCATTAAAGAACTCCCGTTCCGGCGTGACGACAAGCAGGTTAAAGGGCTTTGCCATGGCTGACTCCTTTCAGGATTAATATGGGCTATGCGGGTAGGCGCGAATCAAACGCTTACGCGTGTTCGCTTTTCTTCATCTCGTCGTAGCGCGCATGTACCTCCGCAATACCGCCCGCCAGCAGGAAGAGCGATTCGGGAATCTCGTCCGCCTTGCCGTCCACGATCTCTTCAAAGCTCGCGATCGTGTCCGCAAGCGAGACGGAGCAGCCGGGTTGTCCGCTATAGACTTCCGCAACGTGCATCGGCTGGGAGAGAAAGTTTTGAATCTTTCTTGCGCGGTAAACGGTCTGGCGATCGTCGTCCGAGAGCTCGTCCATGCCGAGGATGGCGATGATATCCTGCAACTCGTGATAGCGCTGCAAGGTCTCCTGCACGCGGCGGGCGACGGTATAGTGCCGCTCTCCAACAATCGCGGGCTCCAGCACGCGGGAGGACGAGGCGAGCGGATCGACCGCAGGATAGATGCCGATTTCGGCAATCGCGCGGGAGAGAACCGTGGTCGCGTCCAGATGCGAAAAGATCGTCGCAGGTGCCGGGTCGGTCAGGTCGTCCGCGGGCACATAGACCGCCTGGACGGAGGTGATGGAGCCGTGCGGCGTGCTCGCGATGCGCTCCTCCAACTCGCCGAGTTCGTTGGCAAGCGTCGGCTGATAGCCGACCGCGCTGGGCATGCGCCCGAGCAGCGCGGAGACTTCGTTGCCCGCCTGAACAAAGCGGAAGATGTTGTCGATGAACAACAGCACATCCTGGTGCATCTCGTCGCGAATGTATTCCGCCATCGAGAGCCCCGCGAGCGCTACGCGCATACGCGATCCCGGCGGCTCGTTCATCTGCCCGAAGGCGAGGGATGTACGCGCGATGACGCCGCTTTCGCGCATGTCGTTGATCAGGTCGGTGCCCTCGCGGCTGCGTTCGCCTACGCCGGTAAAGACCGAGTATCCGTTGCGGTTTTTCGCGATGTTGTGGATGAGCTCTAGTATCAGCACCGTCTTGCCGACGCCCGCGCCGCCGAAGAGGCCGATTTTGCCGCCGACGGGATAGGGCGCGAGCAGGTCGATGACCTTGATGCCCGTTTCAAACAGCGTGGTAGACGGCCGCTGCAGCATAAACGACGGAGGCGCCTGGTGAACGTCGCGCTGCGGGGCGTCGATCGGGCCGAGTCCGTCGATGGGACGGCCGAGGCAGTCGATCACGCGACCCAGCACACTCTCGCCAACGGGGACACGAATGCCTCCGCCTGTGTTGAGCACGCTGATTCCGCAGGAGAGTCCTTCGGTAGGCTCCAGCGCGATGGCGCGCACCACGCCGGGGGAATGATGCTGCACAACCTCGATATGGACGGGCGGCTCTGACTTGGTGACGAGCAGCGTTTGCAAAAGAGGCTCTTTACCCTCTTGAAAGCGCACGTCCAGCACAGGGCCTATGATGCGGATGATGCTTCCGGTACGTTCTTGTTCCGTCATGCGTGTTTTTCCTCCGGATAATAAGCGGCGTCTGCGGATCTGGCCGCGTTCGCCGCGTTGGCGGCGCCGATGATGTCGGCGAGTTCATTGGTTATGGTCAACTGACGAACAGAGTGATACTGCTGCGTCAGTTTTTCTATCATCTTGTCCGCGCTGCGCGTGGCGCTCTCCATCGCGGCCATACGGGAGCAGTTTTCGCTCGCATATGCGTGCACAATTGCGCCGTAGACATAGCCGATCAAGAGCTGCGGAATCAGAGCGTCCAGCACCTC
>JAQVML010000335.1 GCA_028703645.1 Eubacteriales bacterium | reverse complement strand
AGAACGTTGGCTGAATACACTGGAGAATAAAATACCAAATTTCGAAGCGGTTCGATGCCCTATGAAAAAGCGAATTGGTGATAATGGTTCACCAGTATATTGCGAACGCGGGAATGACGTTGATATAAGTATAGCAATGTATTCTGGTGCCGTTGAAGGATTATACGATATTGCAATCCTTATAGCATCGGATAGCGATTTTCAGGAAATGGTACAAAAAGTACGTGCGCTAGGAAAACGCGTTGAATATGTTAATTTTAAAGAGGCTCCTGCGTTTGTACTAAGTAAAAAGTGCAGTTGCTCTTTATTGCTAGATGAATCATACTTGTTGAATTGCTGGCGGGCATAGTATTACAAAGCGCTCGATTGAATCGGGCGCTTTCTTTCTCGCTTTTGTTATAGGCAAGTACGTAAAGGGATGATTCCGTTTTTAAAAGTAGTACAAATTAATATAGCAAGATTTTTCACCAAGATGGGCAAAGCCTCAACAACAATGTATCAGGGTCGGCGATACAATTCAAGATAGTCCAATCTGAATTCAATGAATTTTCAATGAAAAAATCATGTATTCCGATTTGGAATAAAAAAAGGCAGACTCACAAGGAATCCGCCCAATGAAAGCATTGTTTGGGGATTATGATGGATGGTTTGCCGCGATGCGCACGATTGCCTCGTGCTCCGCATCCGGAATGCCGTTGATATCGGAAAGCGAACCGGAAAAATAGACCGCGTATTCCGGCAGAGATTGCTCTTCCAGACTGGGGGCAGCTTGCTGAATCGATGCCGCAATCAAAATTCCGTCCATCTCAATGACGATCGGCTGCTTTTCGGAACTACTCGCGGCGTAGAAAAATCCACGCAGCGTCGCGTTGTCCCAGTCCAGCTCGGGGCGAAACCTTGCGTGACCTCCGATCGATACGCAGACCATGTTGAGCGTGATTCCGGAATAGCAACTGGTTACGTCGTAGACTTGCCCGGGAACCAGCTTTGGCTGAACCTCCGACCAGGGCATCAATGTGCCATAGGTCACGAGAAAGCCTTGCGGAACTGTGGCAAATACGCCGGACGAGTTAATCGAGGCGGCAACCGCGTTGTTGGTAAACAGCACGTCGGCTGATGCGTAAACCGTAACCTTGTTTGCATCGGCAAACGCGGACAGCGCGTCCGCATCCGCTTGTTCCCAACGGCCGTTGACCACGCTGTGGAGATATCCGAGGTCGGAGAGCCGTGTTTCGATGCGAAAAACCTCGTCCGAACACTCTCCGAATGAGAGCAAAAACCCGTCCGCCAAGGCGCGTTGTGATCCCGCGGCAAGCAACACAAAAACAAGCGCGAATGTGAGCGCTAGGCGAATCGTATCAGATGCTTTTTTTCGAATACACGATTTCATATCGCAGAAAGTATAGCACACAATGTGCTGAAATTCCATAAACGGAATGTAAAGAACAAGACTTTATAGAGTTGAAAGAGAAGACCATTTAAAATGGCAGAGAACGGTAAGTATGATGACATGAACAAGACACCATCAAACCTGCGCCATTCCACGACGAATGTGGTAAAATAATGGTAGGCTATTGATAGAGGAGGTGAGCACATGCGGTGTTCCTGTCAAAACTGCGGGGCATATATGGTTCAGGATGAAAAAGGACTCGGCAGTCGATGCATTTGCCCGGAGTGCTTTGCCACGTGTAACGCCTGCATGGGCACGCGGCAAACGCCGATGGATGCAGACTCGCTTAAGTTTATGCTGCTTCAGCGCGAACGCTATGACGCGGAGCACGAATCCGACGATTGAGTGCATAAAAAAACGAGAGGATTTCAACCTCTCGTTTTTGATTGCTTTGACTGTTTCTCTTGTATTACGGAGACGTCGGGGGCAAAGTTTCTGCTTCTGGAGCCATTGGGTCTGGCGTATCCTGAATAGGCGCTTCATCGGGGGGACAGATCCAGATTTCACCCTGGAACGCCTTATAGGAGGATACCGCGAGTTTTTCCTTCTTCACGAGCGTACCCGCAAGGTAATAGTTCTTGTAGCTCTGGTAAACATAGCCTTTCCTCGGCGTGATGGCAACATAGGTTTCGCCAGCGACCATGAGCGAACCATTTGCTTTTTCTGTGCCGACGGGCACCTCGATCTCAAGCGGTTCTCCTGCCGAGCTGTCGGTGGAGACGCGCGAACTCGTCAGTTTGATTTCGTCGTATTCGGTCGTAGCAAACGGAATCCCCCAAATTTCAAACGTGAGCTTGTTGCCTACCGTATAACCGATGACGATGACGTCGGAAGTCGTGTTGTTTTTAAACTTGAAATCGATGATGTTTCCGACGGAGTTGATGGTCGCGTCCAAACCCTCTTTGACATAATGGACGGGCATGGAGTGATTTCGACGATAGACAACCTCAAGGTCGGCCTTCACGATTGCGTTATACAGCGTGGTCGAGAGCTGGCAAACGCCGCCGCCCGCCTGGGGAACAACCGCGCCGCTCTCGTAAGCGTTCGCCATCTTCCAGCCATTGCCGGTTGTGCGCGTGCCGAGCGTATCGTTTGTGGAAAAGACCTCGCCGGGTGCGAGCACCGTGCCGTTGATCAGCCCCGCGCCTTTTTTCACGTTGTATTTTCGCGAGCTGGTGCTGGAGGAGAAGTCCGTCGTCGCACTCGCGCGAAGCACAAACGACCCCTCTAGCGTCGCTGCGGTGATGGTCGGCTGCGTTTCGATGATGGGAATATTGACAGCCGAGCCGGAGCCTTTCATGAGAGATTCGGTAATTGCAGTGATCAGCGCGTTTTGATCGACGACATAGCCCACCACCTCGTTTTGAATCGAGAGCTTATGGGTGGATTCATCGATTCCCGTCACCTTTGCGTCCTGAGCGGGCACGTCGATCTGCGCTGCAATTGCAGCGACCTTTGTGTTGAGCGTTGTGAGATCATAACTGACGGTCAGCGTAAAAGCGCGACCGTTTGATCTTATTTCTTCCACTTGCGCTTTCATCGCGGCGAGG
>JAQVML010000334.1 GCA_028703645.1 Eubacteriales bacterium | reverse complement strand
GGGCACGTATTATCTGGTTGAAATCGCGGCTCCGGTGGGATACAATCGTTTGAGTGCTCCGGTTACGGTCGCGATCGACTCGGCCTATAATGACGGCTCTCTCAACTCCGCTTATGTGGACGGACACATTCCGGATGTGACGAATGATCAGCTCACCGGAGTGACGATCAACGAAGGCACACAGCTGACCGTTATCAATCAGGCGGGCGTAACGCTGCCTGAAACCGGTGGCATTGGCACGAAGGTGTTTGTGGTCGGCGGTCTGTCTCTGATCCTGCTGGCACTCATCCTTGTGGTTGCCAAAAAGAGATCTTCCTCTGAGAGGAATTAATCGGTATTTTTACTACGCGGTGGGCAGACCGGCACACACGCCGGTTTGCCCGTGCGCGCGGGAAGTGGAATGAAGAAGCTTTTACCGAACTTGATGCTAGCGCTTGTGTTTCTCGCCGGGTTGACGTTGCTGCTCTACCCGACGGTGAGTAACTATATCAACACAATCCATCAGAGCCACGTTGTCTCCAGCTATGAAGCGGAGGTGGCAAAGCATCAGGCACAAGACTATACGCCGATTCGTGATGCCGCGATGGAATACAACGTGGCGCTTGCCGCAAACCCGAACCGCTTTTTACAGACGGATGAAGAACAGATTGCCTACAACGCGCAGCTCAACCCGTTTAACAACGGGATTATGGGTTATGTGGAGATCGATAAGATTGGCGTAAAGCTGCCGATCTATCACGGAACCGACGACAGCGTGCTGCAGGTTGGCACGGGTCATGTGGTCGGCACATCGCTGCCAACGGGAGGTGCGGGCACGCATTGCGCCATCTCAGGCCACAGCGGATTACCCTCCGCTATGCTGTTTACGAATCTCGATCAATTGGTGGTGGGAGACGAGTTTTCGATTCACGTGTTGAACGAAACGCTGACCTATCGCGTGGATCAAATTCTGGTGGTCGAGCCTTACGACTTGACTGCGCTCGAGATTGATCCGGCTCAAGATTATTGCACGCTGGTTACCTGCACGCCGTATGGAATCAATTCGCATCGGCTCATGGTGCGAGGCGTACGCACGCAGACGGATGCTCCTGCCGAGACCGCGGAAATCGCGCAGACGGAAGTCGAGCAACCGGAGACGTATGCATATGCTCCGGCGATACTGACGGTTTTATTCCTGCTGATTCTGATTCTATTGCTGCTGCTATGGGAGAAGAAGACGCGCCGCAAGAAACATACGCGAAGCAAATACTAAGATTCGCTCGCGCATTCGAGCAATTAGAAAGTTTTTTTAGAGGAAAATGTTACTTTGAACGAAATTCGGGCAAAACTGAATCAACATGTGCGCAAAATCGCCATTTTGTTGGCGTTCTTTGTTTGCCTGATGGTGATAATGCCGCGCGGCGCACTTGCCGCAGAGGCGGTTGATCCGACGAGAGCTTGTTCGCTGACACTGCATTGCAGCTATCAACTTCAGCCGTTGGAAGGAATGCAGTTGCGGGCGTACCGCGTGGCGGATGGCACGGCGGACACCGGCTTTACACTCAGTGGCGCGTTTGCCTCGCTTCCGGTACAAATCAGCGGATTAAGCGCATCGGGATGGGCGACCGCAGCGGCAACGCTCGCGGCTTACATTCAACCAAATGGAATTGCCGCAACCGCCAGCCTTCAAACCAATTCGATGGGTATTGCGACCCAGACCAACATGGCGCAGGGATTGTATCTAGTCGTTGGAGACACACTGAAGATCGGGCTCAACTCCTATATTGTTGAACCGTTTCTCATCGCGCTGCCATCACTCGATCAAGAAGGCGCATGGATCTACAACGTGAACGCATATCCCAAGATTGTCGACCCGGAAGAGGACGTACCCTATTACGATCTCCTGGTCTTGAAGCAGTGGGTGGATCAGGGCACGGATGCAAAACGCCCGGCCAGTATTCAAATCGCGCTACTACGCGACGGCGTCGTGTATGAAACCAGAACGTTGAACGCTACGGAAAACTGGCGCTACACCTGGACGAATTTAAGCAATCAATACATCTGGTCTGCGATTGAGACGACGACGCTTGCCGATTATACGGTCAAGTATCAGCGAAGTGCGAATACACTCGTCATCGTGAACACCGCGCGCTCCATCAAAGATGATGACAAGGACGACGACAAGGATATCCCGAAGACCGGGTTGGACTGGTGGCCGGTCTATCTGCTTGCGATTGCGGGTGTCGCGCTCTTTACCGTTGGCTGGCGCAAGCGCTATGGCTCCGGAGGGAAACACGATGCGTCGTAACCGCGGCACACTCTTTATGGTTACGGGCGCGCTGCTTCTGATCGTTTCGGGTGGGCTTTTTTATCACAATCTTCAAGAGGAGAAGATGGCGGAAGTCTATTCCGCTGAAGCACTGACCCAGATTCGGCTGGTCATTCCATCCCTGGACGAGAAAAGCGAGGCAATCATTGCCGCGGCAAATGATCCGGATGGAACGGCGCTGATCGCGGCGCAAACGGAAGAAGCACAGGACGCCGTTGCGGAAACACCGCAGATGCAGACCATTACGGTCAAAGAGGAATCCTATATCGGTGTGGTGCAGATCCCTTCGCTGAATTTGGAACTGCCCGTCAACAGCGAATGGAGCTATCCAAAGCTCATGCATTCGCCCTGCCGGTACGCGGGCTCTTATCTGGACGACACATTGGTCATTGCGGGACACAGCGTGCGCGCGCATTTCCGCGGACTTCGCCAGATTCAAGTTGGGGCTAGCGTTGTGTTTACCAACGCGGTTGGAAATGTGATCCTGTACGAGGTGGTATCCATTGAGACGCTCGGCAGCACGGAAGTTGGCAAACTGATCCACAACGATTATGATTTGACCTTGTTCACTTGCACGCCGGGCGGAATCCAACGCGTCGTCGTCCGCTGCAATCGTGTTTAGCGACGCTTCAACCGTCACAAAATAGAATCTAGTAAAAAACAAACAGCATGCCGTTCATCTTAGAGCGCGCATGCTGTT
>JAQVML010000333.1 GCA_028703645.1 Eubacteriales bacterium | reverse complement strand
TATAGCCAAGAACACAGCTGCCGAATACATAGACAACAAACGGAAAAAAGATTGCCAGTAAAATGACCTTGGCGAGTTTGTCCCTTTGCACAATGATTCCCCTAACGCTTTTTTTACTATTGTAACCAAAACCAAGCTGACGATGTATGTCTTTTTTTCGAAATCAGAGTATAATGCAAACAAATTTTCGTTTAATCCACAATTGATTGGAGGCTGGAAATTGAAAATTTTCAAACTAGTCTTGAAAATTCTTGGCATTGCTCTAGCCGCAGCATTTGCTCTTATTATAACCCTATCTCTCCGTCAGATTTCCTTCGGAGAATAATCGAGTTTCGTGTTCATTTTCGACCGAAACGTCAGCATGATACGAGTATATTTTTCTTTTTCCGTAGTGAGCGTTAAAATATGCCCCGGCACACCGCTCCTTCGACGCCGATCGTGTTCGACAAGACCTAATATGGCGTGGTTCCCTCCCGTCATTCCGATGGATCTTTTATTAGTATTTTATGATCCATTCCGATATGGGCCGACATCTCCTGTTTGAGTTATATTTTTCGCACTCACTATACAATTATGCAAAATACAGTCGATTTCCGGTTGTCTAATTGTGAACAGTTTGTTATGATAGCAGCATGGAAAATTCGCTCAACCGCATCTTCCTTGCACTCAAGGGACTCGATGTCAAATGCAACGTACCGCTCTCCACACTGACGAGCTTCCGCATCGGCGGCCCGGCGGCGATGGTGATGCGCCCGCGCAACGCAGAGGACATCCGCAAAACGATACAGGCTTGCAGCCAGTTCGTGACCCCTTATTGCATCCTCGGCAACGGCACCAACGTGCTGGCGCCCGACGCGGGATACCCTGGCGTGATCATTCGCGTCGATACGCCGTTGACGACGCCGCTGTTTGTGGACACCACCGTCACCTGCACCGCGGGCACGGCGCTCTCCGTTCTTGCGCGCGAAAGCGTCAATATGCGCCTCATGGGCCTCGAAACCCTCGGCGGCATCCCCGGCACGGTCGGTGGAGCGGTCGCGATGAACGCGGGCGCTTACGGCGCGGAGATTCGGCATATCATCAAAAGCGTCCGCATTCTCAAAAACGGGCGTGTGCTGGACGTGGATACCAAGAAGACCGACTTTGGCAACCGCACGAGCAAGTTCGCCGCGCCGGAGGCCGTCGTCCTCTCCGCAACGTTTCAGTTGGAGCACGACGACGGCGGCGCCAAAGAGCGCATGCTTGAAACCACCCGCCAGCGCAAGGAAAAGCAGCCGCTCGCCCTGCCGAGCGCGGGCAGCGTGTTTAAGCGCCCAAACGGCAGATTCGCCGGTGCCTTGATCGAAGGCGCGGGGCTAAAGGGTTTCTCCGTCGGCGGCGCGCAGGTCAGCCCCATGCACGCGGGATTTATCGTCAACAACGGAAACGCCACCGAGCGGGATGTTCTGGAGCTCATCTCCATCATTCAGCAGCGTGTTTACGAGGAAAGCGGCGTTCGGCTGGAGCGCGAGGTCAAACTGCTCAGCGAACTATAAAGATTTGACAGTTCAATTGTCGTTCTCAACAAAATGAGCGAATGATAACAACTTGACTGATCAGTTGTCGTTCCCGATGGAACGAGCAATCAATAAAAACTTGACAGTTCAATTGTCGTTCTTAATAGAACGAGCGAAGGTAATTCAAAGGATAATCAAATGTATTTATTAATCGTAACCGGTCTTTCCGGCGCTGGAAAATCACTTGCTCTTCGTTGTTTGGAAGAGCAGGGCTATTTTTGCGTCGATAATCTTCCCTCCTCCATGCTTCAGGAATTCGTACACATTTGCAGCAAGGCAACCCCCGCAATTCAAAAAGCAGCGGTCACCATCGATAGCCGGGAGAGTCTGCTTTCGCACTCCTCCTCCTCCATCACCGCCGCGTTTGACGCGCTGGATGCGCCGTATGAAATTCTGTTTTTGGATACGCGGGACGATGTGCTCATGAAGCGTTACAACGAGGTGCGCCGCCGCCATCCGCTGGGTGAGGCGGGAGACGCCGCAACGGGCGTGAAGCGCGAGCGCGTGTTTTTGCAATCGCTGCGGGATCGCGCCAACTACATTCTCGACACGAGCGACGTTAAGCCAAAGGATTTTCCCGGCCTGATTGAAAAGGTGCTGCCCGAATACGAGTGCAAGTGTATGACGCTGCTGTTTTGCAGCTTTGGTTATAAGCGCGGTGTGCCTGTGGACGCGGACTTCGTGCTGGATATGCGCTTTATGACCAATCCCTTCTATATTCCCGAATTGCGTTCGCTCTCCGGCCTCGATGCGTCGGTGCAAAAGTTCGTATTGGCGCAGCCCTCCGTTGAGCCGTTTTTCGGCGGTGTGGAGGAGATGCTCAAAAAGCTGATTCCGCTCTATGAAGAGCAGGATAAGCACATTTTGCGCGTCTGCTTCGGCTGCACGGGTGGTCGCCATCGCTCCGTCGCCGCGGCGGAAGAGATGGCACGGCGCTTTGTGGACAGCGGCATGAATATTCGCATCTATCACAGGGACTTGACGACCGAAGCCAAGGATATCCAGGATCGTTTTGAAAACGGCTGATGTTTGGCCAAGCGCACTTTTTAACGCCGCAAGGCGTTTTTGTTTGCGTCAAAATAAAAATACGAAACCTGTTTTTACTGACGAGACACGGCAAATCGTTTATAATAAGAAACAGAATCGCAATGCGATCGTAAACCATGTAGAAAAGATTTGGAGTAACCATGTCGTTTTCCAGCAGTGCAAAAGAAGACCTCGCAAAGATCCGTCTCCGGTCGGATTCCGTTCGCCTTGCCCAGCTATCAGGACTTGTGCATACCTGCGGCGCGCTGACCCTCGGCCGCGGACGCGGCGCCTCCTTTTCCACCGAGACGCTCGCGGTCGGCAAACTCATCGTCTCGCTTGCCGACGCGCTCTATTCGCTGGAAACCACGATTGAACTCAGCCAGCGGGAGCGCAGGCATCCGCTGACGCTGGTTACGCTGCTGGGCGACGACGCGGAAAAGCTCTTGCAG
>JAQVML010000332.1 GCA_028703645.1 Eubacteriales bacterium | reverse complement strand
GCGAGTCCGTTTTTCTCCGCGTTTTCACGCGCGAGTTCTACCGCCGCAGCGGAGACGTCCACGGCGGTGACGTGCGCCGCCCCCGCCTTCACCGCGTTGAGCGCGAATGAGCCCGTGTGCGTAAAGCAATCCAGCACGCGCTTGCCCCGCGCGATCTTGGCGGCGGCGAGTCTGTTGTATTTCTGGTCGAGGAAGAACCCCGTCTTTTGCCCGTTTTCCACATCCACGGCGTAACGAATCCCGTTTTCGACGATCTCGATGCGGGCATCCGGCGGCTCCGGCAAAAACGCCGCCCGATACCAGCCCTTCTCCAACTTGAGGCCCTCCAGCTCACGAATGCCGACCTCGTTGCGCTCGAAGATACCGCGTATGACGATTCCATCGTCCTTGAGCAACGACACCAGCAGCCGATAGAGCATGTCTTTGATGCGCTCAATGCCGACGGAGAGCACCTGGCTCACCAGCACGTCGTGATAGCAGTCGATGGTCAACCCCGGCAGTCCGTCCGCCTCGCCGAAGATCAGGCGGCAGCAACCGTAATCGTCTCCCATCGCGGTCTTGCGATAGTCCAGCGCATAGCGCAGCCTGCGCGAAAAAAACGCCTCGTCAAACTTTTCGTTTGCGTTGTTGGAGAGCAGCCGCAAGCGAATCTTGCTCTGCTTGCTCAAAAACCCCGTGCCGAGATACGCACCCTTTTCGGAAAACGCGTCGACCAGCGCGCCGTTTTCAATCGCATCCGTGTTGCCGGACACCTCCGTGTCATACACCCAAGGATGGCCCGCCTTGACGGTGCCCTCCGCCCGCTTGGATATCGTAAGTCGCGCAAAGGCGCGTTCCTGCTTCATATGATTTCGTCTCCGTTTCGTCCGCCACGCTGCGGTTTCTCGCTTGTTTACGTACAGTCCGGCATCATGGTAACACGGTAAACGGTGTTTGTCAAAACGCGAACACGAAAAAACCGGTTGTACGCGATTCCCTTCAAAATTCCTGAAATTCGGGCAAAATTCGTGCTGTCGGTCAACCGCGGGCAAGCACAAGCCGCCAAGATGAAATTTGTCTCAAATTGTTCCATTCTTTTTCATTTTTACGCTTTCCCTATCGTTTGTTTCGGTCTATAATGATAGCGAACTCAAGGAAAGGAGTGTGATTGGACGGTGGATACCGTTCCCGAACGAAGTAAAAACAATCAGTCAACAAAAGCGCGCGTTCGGGAAGCTTCGCTTTCTTGCCGCGCGCGGTAAAGCGAAAGGAGTAACACTGCCATGAAGAAGATCTTCAAGACCTTCGAGGCGGAGATGCGGCAGATTAGCGTGCCCGAAAAGGACTGCTGGATCTCGCTTGTCAAACCAACCGAGAAGGAACTCGCCGAGGTAGCGGAAGAATATTGCATCGAGCCGGACGATCTGCGGGCCGCGCTGGATGAAGAAGAACGCTCCCGCATCGAGCTGGAAGAGAACTACACACTAATCCTCGTGGACATCCCCGCCGTGGAAAAGAACAACGGTAAGGATATCTACACCACGGAGCCGCTTGGCATCATTCTCGCCAAGGACTCGATCATCACCGTTTGCCTTGAGGAAACGCCCGTGCTCTACGCGCTCAAGCAAAAGCACGCAAACGAACTCCGAACACACCTGCGCACACGCTTTGTGCTGCAGATTTTGTATCGCAACGCCTCGCTGTATCTGCAATATCTGCGCGTAATCAACAAGCTCAGCGACAAGATTGAGCAAAAGCTGCACGGCTCTACCGAGAACCGCGAGCTCATCGAACTGCTGGAGCTGGAAAAGAGCCTCGTCTACTTCACAACATCCCTTCGTTCCAACGAAGTCGTGCTGGAAAAGCTCCTCAAGAGCGACCGCATAAAGAAGTATCCCGAGGACGAAGACCTGCTGGAAGACGTCATCGTCGAAAACCGTCAGGCAATCGAGATGGCGAATATCTACAGCGGCATTTTGAGCGGCATGATGGACGCGTTTGCCTCCGTCATCTCCAACAACCTCAACATCGTCATGAAATTCCTCGCCGTCATGACCATCGTGCTCTCGGTTCCGGCGATTATCTTCGGCGCATATGGCATGAACGTCAACTCGGCAGGCATGCCGTTTGCCGGAAGCCCGTTTGGGTTTTTGATCATCGTGCTGATCTCGCTGGGCGTCTCCATCGCGGTTGCGTTCTACCTCGCGAAAAAGAAGATGTTCTGAACACATGTGTTCCGGTGAAGCTCCGCCGAAATCAAGCGAACAATAGATGAAACCAAAAAATACCTACGGAAATAACCCCGTAGGATTTTTTATGTTCGGTTGTCGTGACGCACGAATCTTAGAATTGGAAATAGATAAACGCGGTGTCTCCCGCATAGAAGAACATCAGCGTCAACAGGATGACGAGCAGCAGCACGACCTTTGGCCAGAACCGGTTGAGGTTAAGGATCGGATAATACCCATGTCCCTGATTTCGCACGGCGCCGATTGCGCTCGCAAGGCCGATGATGCCGACGAAGAGAAATGTGTAGACGAAATAGTAGCGGATGCCCGCGGCGCCCGTAACGATTCTGGTCAGGATCGTGATCGCGTCGGAAAACGACTGCGCACGGAAAAACACCCAGCACAGGCAAGTAAATAGATACATGCCGATCATCGACAGCGCGGAGACGATCGATTTGAGGATTTTGCCGGAGACATGCAGGTTTGCCTGGTCAATCTGCTCGCGAAACGTCTTGTGCGCGATCAGCGCCCCGCCATGCAGCGCGCCCCAGAGCACCATTTGCCAGTTTGCGCCGTGCCAGAGGCCGCCGAGCACCATCGTCAGCATCAGGTTGAGCTTTGTGCGGAGCTTGCCTTTGCGGTTGCCGCCCAGCGAGATATAGAGATAGTCTTTGAGCCAGGAAGACAGGCTGATATGCCAGCGTCTCCAGAACTCGGTCGGGTTTTTGGAGAGATACGGCATGTCGAAGTTCTTGCACAGATCGTAGCCAAACGTCTTTGCGACGCCGATCGCCATATCCGAATAGCAGGAAAAATCGCAATAGATATG
>JAQVML010000331.1 GCA_028703645.1 Eubacteriales bacterium | reverse complement strand
CGGTAAGTAATCCTACCGCGAAACCAACACAAAAAAGTCCGGCTTCCTTGCCGGACTTTTTTTATACCCGCTTCCTCACTCAGCGGTTGAAGAAAAATGTGAGCCCGTATATAACGAGGCCAACCACCGCAACCAGCAAATTCTTTCCCTTGCCGCCTTTATAATAGAAAAAGGCGAAAACGCCGCAGAGCGCAAGCGGAATAAGTAGCCCGATCAGCTTGGGCAGCGTGGTGCCCGCGGAGCCGTCCGCCTGAATCTGCATCATGATCGTATCCGGCAAAATGATCATGCCGAGCACAAACAGCACAACGGCGAGCAGCAGAATCGCTCCCGCGAGGATGAGGCGCGTTTTGTCTTTCATTTGATCCTCCAAACTCTTGAAAAAATCGCTCAAACATCTGTATTATACTGTATCCCTACGGAAAAACAATCACATTTGCCGCGAAGACATCTCGTTTTGCCCGCCTGTAAACGACGCGTAGAGAAAAAGCAAAAACGATTGCGTTTTTCTACTAAATCGCGTAAACTAATGCCCGGCGAACCATTCGCCGAAAGGAAGTGGATTCATATGAAGCAGTTTCTCCCGCGAGAGAAGATGAGCAAGCGCGAGAAGCACGCGCTGGACGCAACCAAGCGAGCAAGCTGGGACGGAATCAACCCGGTCACCCGCAAGGTTGAGAGCAAGAAAACCTACGACAGAAAAAAATCCCCGCGCTGGTATGATGAAGACAGCACGGGGATTTTTGTTTCTGATAATCGAGCTTAACCGCGTTTATTCCGCCAACTCGGAGGCTGCTTCCACGGCGGCTTCCGGCGCGGGCTTGTCGTCCAGCGAGCGGATGGCGGGCAGGGACATCATCAACAGTGCGATGGCGATCACCAGCACGCCGGAGATGAGGAACCACGTGTGTACGCCGATCACCTCGGCAAACGCGCCCGCGAGCATGAGACCGATCGGCATCGCAAGCGACATCATGCTCATGCTCAGCGAAAACACGCGACCCAGGCACTCGGGCGCAATGCGCTCCTGAAAGATCGCGGTCTGCACGCCGTGAAACGGAGCCGCAAAGCCCATCACAACACAGAGAATCGCAAAGCCCACAAAGCCCCATGTGGGCAGCAAGCCGGAGGCCGCGAACCCCACACCCATGAGGATTACCGACAAGCCTAACGTAAGAATCCGCCGCTTGAACCCACCCCACGCGCCAAGCACGAGCCCGCCCACCAGCATGCCCGCGGAAAACGCGGTCTCCGCGATGGCGGCGTGCGTCGTCGTGCCGCCGAAGTAGCCCATGCTCATCAGCGGAAAGAGCGCGTTGATGGGCATGAACACGAGCATGTACAGCGTGCCGATCCAGAGCATCTGAAAGAGGCCTTTATCGTCCCGAATCGCCATCCATCCGTTCTTAAGATCGGAAAAGAAGCTCTCTTGCCCCACCAGCTCCGATTTTTGCGGTTTCGGAATCGCAATAAACGCCACGAACAGCACCGCGATGACAGCGCCAATCACATCCAGCCCCACGATGGCGGAAATCGACCAGCTCTTGTACACCACCGCAGCGATGGCGGGGCTCACGAGGAAGCTGATGGACTGAATCGACGAACTGTAGCCCGCGCACTTGACAAGCTGGTCTTCCGGCACAATAAGCGGCGTCACCGCCGACATTGCGGGCGTGTGAAACGCCGCGCCGACGCTGCGCAAAAAGAGGATGGCGAGCACGGTCCAGATCGGCGGCTCAATCTTCAGCGCAATGATGGCAAGGCCTACGCCAGCCAGCGCGATGAACAGATCCGCGCCGATCATCACGGCCTTTCTGCTCCAGCGATCGACCCATACGCCGATGAACGGCCCGAGGATCGCCTGCGGCAGAAAGCCGAAGAAAGTCGCAAGCGAGAGCACAAGCGCGGAACCCGTCTTCTCCGTTAAATAGAAGATCAGCGCCATCTGCAAGATTCCGCTGGTCACCATCGAAATGGCCTGTCCGGTTAGAATCGTAAAGTATTTCCGACTCCAATGGTTTGGTTGTGTCATATATGATAATCCCTTCGTTGTTCCAATCCATGGCTTATTTTACCACGTCGGGCGGTGCGCACCGCGTGATATGGTCACGATCAAAAAAACAGGCAGGGGTACTAGTCTGCCTTGTTCTGTGCGCTTGTCAATGCGAAGTTGATCCCCCTGTCTTCTTTGCGATGATGTCTTTGATCACCTCGCCCGCGAGGATATACCCCGCGACAGGCGGCACAAACGAGACGCTGCCCGGCACCGCACGGCGCACGGTGTGTTCGTCGGTATCTTCCTCCGGTTTGATCGCCTCTTCGCGGGAATAGACCACCTTGAGGTGCGCAATTTTCCGCGCTTTGAGTTCCTTTCGCATCACGCGCGCCAGCGGGCAGACAGAGGTCTTGTAGATATCCGCTACCTCCAGCCGCGTGGGATCGAGCTTGTTACCCGCGCCCATGCAGCTCACAATCGGCACGCCCGCGGCATTCGCCCGCTCGATGAGCAGTAGCTTACACGAGACGGTGTCGATTGCGTCGATGATGTAGTCGTAACCCGCGAGATCGATGGAATCCGCCGTATCCGCGTTGTAAAAAAGCGCGTGCGCCGTCACCTTGCAGCGCGGGTTGATATCCAGAATGCGCGCACGCATGACCTCGACCTTTTTCTGACCGATGGTGGAATGCAGGGCGACAAGCTGGCGGTTGATGTTGGTCAGGCAGACCTTGTCGTCGTCAAACACGTCGATTGCGCCAACCCCCGCGCGGGCGATTGCCTCCGCCGCGAAGCTGCCGACCCCGCCGATGCCGAAGATGGCTACGCGGGACGCCGCGAGCGACTCCATCGCCTCTTTGCCGAGCAATAGCTGCGCGCGGGAAAATTCGTTGAGCATGGTTGTTTTCGCCTTTCTTGATTCGCCGCTGACCGACGCCGTAAAAATCATAACCCGAATGGTTCTCTTCCGTCAATCATTCGCGAAAGACAGCAAAAAAGCCGCACTCTGCGGCCTTTTTCGAAAGCTCTGCGCGTTTATTGCAAATCC
>JAQVML010000330.1 GCA_028703645.1 Eubacteriales bacterium | reverse complement strand
CCACGCGGGATTATGTGGACGAAGCGGGCCGCGAGGACACCGCAATCTGGGCGGTGGTCGATCCGGCGGAGATCTGTGATCGAAGCAAGAAGTAAATTTATTCTCACAATGTAAGATACCAAAGTGACCCAAACGATGATAAAATTCGTTTGGGCCAATTCCGTTAGAAGGAGAAAAGAACATGAAGATTGTCGTTTTAGATGGCTTTACACTCAATCCCGGAGATTTGAGCTGGAGCGGGCTGGAAGCGCTCGGCACAGTGACGGTTTACGACCGCACACCCAAGGAGGACATCGTTTCCCGCATTGGAGATGCGGACGCGATTTTGACCAACAAAACGCCGATTTCGGCGGAAACGCTGGCAGCCTGCCCAAGCGTGAAATACATCGGCGTGCTGGCGACGGGTTATAACGTTGTGGACACGCTTGCTGCCAAAGAGCGCGGGATTCCCGTTTGCAACATTCCCACCTACGGCACCGCAGCGGTGGGACAGTTTGCCATCGCGATGCTACTCGAGATTTGCCACCATGTTGCGCACCACAGCGACGCTGTACACGCGGGCCGTTGGAGCAGCAATGTCGACTGGTGCTTCTGGGACTATCCACTCATCGAGCTGGAAGGCAAGACCATGGGCATCATCGGCTTTGGACGCATCGGTCAGCGCACGGGCGAGATCGCCAAAGCGCTCGGCATGCGCGTAGTGGCCTACGACGCGTATCAAAACGATGCGGGCAGAGCCATCGGCAGCTATGTCGATCTCGATACACTGCTCAAAGAATCCGACGTGATCAGCCTGCATTGCCCGCTGTTTCCGGAGACGAAGGGAATCGTCAACGCTTCTTCCATCGCGAAGATGAAAAACGGCGTCATCCTCCTCAACAATAGCAGAGGCCCGTTGATCGTAGAGCAGGATTTGGCGGACGCGCTCAACAGCGGAAAGGTGTTTGCGGCGGGGCTGGACGTGGTCAGTGAGGAGCCGATTCGCGCGGATAACCCGCTGCTGACGGCGAAAAACTGCATTATCACGCCGCACATCAGCTGGGCGCCGAAGGAAAGCCGCCAGCGGTTGATGGATGCCGCCGTATCCAATCTCTCCGCATGGATTTCAGGAAAGGCGCAAAACGTGGTGAACCCGTGACAGACACTCGCTCAATAAAGCTCAAAGGCGTGCTGTTTTCGGTGCTCTCCGCGGTGATCTTCGGCACGTCTCCGATCTTTTTTAAGACCATTGTTGCAACCGGCATCAACACCACCACACAGGTGGTGTTGCGTTCCATCGTAACGATGGTGCTTGCGGGCATACTCGCGGCGATCAAAAAACAACCGATTCTGCTCAAAGGCCGGCTGCTGGTCGATGCGCTGATGGCGTTTGTGCTAGGGCAGGGACTCACCGCGATTCTGCTCAACTCGTCCTACGCCTACCTGCCTGCGGGCATGTCCACCTCGCTGCACTTTGTCTATCCTTCGGTCGTGATGCTCGCGAGCGTGCTGCTCTTTCGGGAGAAGATCAATCTGTCGAAGCTGATTGCGCTGCTATTGAGCATTTGCGCCATCTTTCTGATGACCAATACAAACGCACACGGGCAGATCATCGGCGTGATCCTCGCCGTCGGCTCCGGTTGCAGCTATGCGTTCTATATCCTCTATTTAGAGCGCACGCCTCTTCGGGATATTCCCGTCTGGACGTTTGCGTTCTGGGGCTCGCTTGGGTGTCTGATCGCCGCAGCTGGGCTTGGTATTTCAACCAACACGCTGGATGTCTCCGGCGCGACGGTAAAGGGAATTTCGCTGCTGATGCTCATGGTGCCGCTGCAGAGCGTACTTGCGGTTCGGTTCTTTCAGCTTGGCGTGCGGTATTCCGGCTCGACGGCTGCATCGCTGCTAAGTACGATGGAGCCTGTGACCAGCACGATACTCGGCATGCTGATTTTAAACGAGCCAATGGACGCAAGAAAGCTCATCGGCTGCGCCGCGATCGTGTTGAGCGTGATCCTCGTCGTGTTCGGTACGCAACGAAGCGAGAAGGCGGCAATACCGGATCAAGGTTGATTTAAGAATTTCTCATTTGGGGAGCTGTCGGAAAACGACAGCTCTCTTTGCGTGAAAAATACGGGTAAATGGCGTTCGCCCGTAAACGCTCGAAATTCACGGGTCAGGCAAATTTGATATGCGAAGAATACCGTAAAAATATACAGTTTACGTGCATTGTTTTCTTTACAAATGGAAGTTGCTGTGCTAAAGTTTACCTCGTTGGTACTACATGTTGGTAGTACCAATAGGTGTTACAAGGAGGCAAAAGGACTTGGGCGAGCAGATGCAGATTCAGTCGGTACGTTCCAGACTCCTGCGTGAAATGAAGGAGGGTGCCTACCGCTATTCGGGCAAACTGCCGCCGGAAGGCGTGCTTGCGGAGCGCCTCAGCATCAGCAGGACGCAACTGCGGGACAGCCTTGCTCAGCTGGAGCGTGAAGGTTTCATCAGCAGACATCAAGGCGTCGGAACCGTGATCAACCGCCATGTGCTTGCCGTACCGGTGCGCATGGATATGGAGATCGAGTTCATGCAGATGATTGCGCAGTCCGGACATGAGCCGAGCCTGCTTTCCACCGCGCATGACCTTGTCCCCGCGGGAGAGACGGTCGCCCAGCGCCTCGCCATCTCGCCGAGCGATTCGGTGCTCAAGGTGATTCGCCTGATCGGAGCGGACGGGAAACCCGCGATCTATTGCGAGGACTATATTCCCACCATGCTGATCAAGAAAAAGGATTATACCGAGCAGGATTTGCAAAAGCCGATCTTCTCGTTTTTAAAGCAGTTTTGCGCGTTGGAGCCGCATATGGACCTCACCGAGGTGAATCCCGCCGTTGCGGATGAAGCGAAGGCGCGGCTTTTCCTCGTGCCGAAGGGAACGCCGCTACTCTATCTGGACGAGCTGGATTACGACAAAGAAGGCATGCCTATGCTGTATTCGCCGCAATACTACATCGGCGGGGTTATTCAGCACACCATGCTGAGAATGAAGTTTTAATAAGCCTGTTTGACCGCAGG
>JAQVML010000329.1 GCA_028703645.1 Eubacteriales bacterium | reverse complement strand
CTCGCTGATGCTGCGCACGCAGGTTGCGGAGGCGAGCTGCATCGAGCTGTTGAGCGCATCCGCCAGCGCCATAAACGCCGTTACGTTTTGCGCGTAACTATCATATACCGCGGGCTCAAAGTTGCTCGTCGTCGCAATCCAAGCCGTCCAATCCGGACGTAATCTTGTCTTCATCAGGCGGGAGGCGGCGTCAAACGCGCTATCGATCCGTTGTGTCTTCGTTTTCATGTTACTTTTACTGGTGCGTGAGATGAATCCCGCTTCCCAGCGCAACATCTCCGCGGCATACGCCGCCGAATCGCCGGAGAGTCCATTTGCGTCCGCACAAGCGTCGCATAAAATCGCAATCGCTTGCGAAGGCGTTGGCGTTGTTTCCGGCACGGGTGATGATGCGGCATACGATATGCGAACAGAAGCTGTCGATGCCACAATCAGCACCGACAGCAAAATAAATATTCTTCTTTTTTGAAAATTACGGATCAACCCAAACACTTCCAGGGTCTGTTACTGTTCCTGGATCTGTTACCGTTCCTGGATCTGTTACCGTTCCTGGGTCTGTTACTGTTCCTGGGTCTGTCGGTACGGTGTCGGGAGTCGGTGTTGCAATGTCATCCGTGCCGTCACCAAGATCGGGCAACGGTGCCGGCTCATACTTGTATTTCAACTGATGCAGCACATCTGCAAGCGTCCAGTTATCCGTCCAAGGCACATCGCCCGCTTTCAGCTTGACGTTTGCGATCGATTTCGGCAGAATCAACTGCGCGCGAATCGAACCGGTTTCGGCATCCGTAGCGCTTCCGTCACGAATTTCGCAGGTCGTGCCATAGCCGATGTTGTACCAAAGCCAGCGCGCATCCGGCACGGTGAGTCGAATGCAGGCGTGGCTGGCCTTCGTTCCGAGATTATCATACGAACTCTGAACCAGTGAACGTAAATCCCTTGCCTTATCATAAAGCACGGAGTGGAAATAAGTTCTGCTGTGAATCAGGGTTAGATACTGCGCGGCTTCCAGATTGACAAACTGGTAGAAGCGCTCTTTCGGCACATCGATCTGCCAGATGCCGCTTGTGGTCTCATGTCCATATTCCTTCTTCGGATTTCCGGTGGAGCAGATCATATAGCGAACAGGCTGCGTCAAGTCTGGCTTGCCGAGCTTGGTTCCGTCGTCAATGCGCTTGTAAACAAGAACGAGCTGCCACTGTTTGTCGACGATGATGTAATATGTCTTCGGATCGGGAAATCCGTCTTTGAGCAGTTCTTTTGCTTTGACGTTCATGTCGTCAAGGCTCCCTACCAGCTCTTCATACGTCATGTTGACCGTAGGCGCATAGTAAGAGAAAGGAATCGGCGTCGCTGTTGGCTCCGGCGTTGCCGTCGGGGCGGGCATATCGCCGAAACCTTCAATGTTGAGATCCAAAACCTCCATACTGACGATCACGGGTTCGGGTGTTGGCGTCGCTTCCGCCGGTTGTGCTGGTTGTTCACCCGCGCAGCCGGAAACAAAAAGAGCGGCAATCACAAGGCCCGCCAACGGCAGCGCCTTGATGAGATGTCGTCCTAAGGGCATAATCGTAACCTCTTAACTCTGGATTTTGATCGAACTTGCTTTCCCCCGTTACGGAATCTCTTTGTATGAAACGTTCGTAACGCGACAAAGCCAATTAACGAATCGCGAGTATTGTACCATACCGCCGCAATACTTTCTCTTGAAAAAACGAAAGTTCACAATTTTTCCCGATTGCGTTCGCTTCGCATTACTCCAACTCCTCTTTGTGTTCTTCCATTGGCCCATGTTGTGATGGCGAGCGCAATCCCTTCAACATATCGAGTGCCTTTGCGCCAAACTCAATCGAGTTTTCCGTATAATTGCTTAGCGCGCGAAAGATTTCTCCGCGCACCGCGTCCGATAGCTTCACGCGATCCATATCCGCATCCTCCATCATGAGCATGCGGCGTATCCCCTCCAGCGCGGTCTTGCTCACAGGATCGCCGTGTTGCTCGCAAGCGTTGCAAACAGCTCCCCCGCGCGGAGAAAAGCGCACGATTGCGTCCGAGCGGATATCCCGCCCGCACTGCGCGCAGGTCGTGATGGAGGGTCGGTAGCCGATTGCATTCAGATAGCGCGCTAGAACGCAGCAGAATAGATCAAGCGGATGCGACGCTCCATACGATAAGAACGAAAGCGAATGGTACAAAAGCGAAAAAAGCGCCTCGTTCGGCTCATTTTCCGGCGCCGCGTCGTGGCAAAGGCGCAGCATGACGGAGCCGATGGAGTAGCGCTCATAATCCTCGCGAATGGGATAAAACGTTTCGCGGATATCGCAGGCGTTGATCGTTGCCTTTTCTTTGCCGGTGAAAATCTCAAACTGACCGAATACGAACGGTTGGCAGGCGTTGACCAGCGGACTTTTGGGTTTGCGGCAGCCGCGCGCTTTTGCGTCGATACGACCATATTGAATGGTGAAGATGCTCAAGATGCGATCGCTCTCGCGATAGTTTGCATATCGCGTTACGATTCCTTCCGCGCAGATGACCGGCATCGCTTCCTACCCCCAGACCGGTGCGTTTACTCGTAGCCAAGCTCGTGCAGCATGCCCGGGCGATTGCGCCAGTCTTCCTTAATCTTGACCCATAGTTGCAGATTGACCGGGCAGCCGAGCATCCACTCGATGTCGCGGCGAGAATCCTGTCCGATTCGCTTGAGCATGGAGCCGCCCTTGCCGATGATGATTCCCTTGTGGGACTCCCGCTCGCAATAGATCGTCGCATAAACGTCCATCATATCGCGGTCTTCCCTGCGTTCCATCTTGTCTACGCCGACGCCGACGCCGTGCGGAACCTCTTCGCGCAACAGCAGCAGCGCTTTTTCGCGGATGAGTTCGCCAACGATGATTCGCTCCGGCTGGTCGGTAACCATTTCGTCGGGAAAATACTGCGGTCCCGGCACCAAATACGTGCTCAGCGCATGTTCCAATTCATCGAGCCCCTTGCCCGTTCCGGCGGAGCCGCGCAAAATTGCCTTGATAAAGCCGTGCTGTTCCAGCGTTTCCTGCG
>JAQVML010000328.1 GCA_028703645.1 Eubacteriales bacterium | reverse complement strand
TGAACGCGCCGTTTGCAGAACGCGCCTGCTTTGTTCCACGGAGAACACGCCCGTCTCGCAAAACACGTCGCAATACCGGGCTAACCGTTCCTCCGCCACGCGAGGCAAAATTTCATTGCAAACGACGTCCACATACGCGTCCGCGCTTCCGGCGAATTCCGGCGGAACCGCGTGCGCCGCCATGCAGGTTGCGACAACGTCCATTTCGTGTTCGCTGTTGAGTCGGCGGATCACGCGGAGTTGCTTCAACTCGTTTTCCAAATCCAGCCCGTAACCGCTCTTGATCTCCGTTGTGGTCACGCCGAGGCGAAGCTGCTCGTCGAGAAACGCGCTCGCGCGGGCAAACAGCGCGTCCTCGTCCATCTGCCGCGTCTGACGCACGGTATCGAGAATGCCGCCGCCTGCTTGCAGAATCTCGAGATAGCTCGCACCCTTGAGCTTGAGCGGTATCTCGTGCTGCCGCCACCCGCCAAAGACGAGATGCGTGTGAGAATCCACCCAACCGGGGGTCACGAACGCACCGCCCGCATCCAGCCGCTCCGTGTCCGGCGGACAAGGCGGCAATACGCCGTCCTGCGTAATCCCAACTACGGTTTCACCATCGATGAGTACACAAGCGTTGCGGTATTTTCGATTTTCGCCTTGCGCAGTTCCCCGCAGGCTCGTGTTGCCGACGGGGGTTTGCAGTAAGCCGATGTTGTGGATGAGGAGCATACAATCTCCCTTCGACGGTTTAGTTCAACCGATATTCCAGCACCTGCGTCTCCGGATCGAAGTTCTCGATGCCAAGATAGTATTCCGCGCTGTCGATCAGCGCGCGCATGGGAACGAGGCCCACAATCTCCGTGCCGACGATGCTCACGCCGTAGCGCGCGGCCTCAAAGCGGACGAACTCCACCACGCGATAGAGCGGGGTTAAGCAATAGTTGGTCATATTGATCGAAACCTGCGCACAATTTTTTTCCTTGAGGAACACACCCATCGCCTTGACACAGGTCAGGCCTCCGCCGGACTGGCGAATCACGCGGGCAATCTTGTCCGCCACGCCGACATCCGTCGTGGAGAGATTGATGTTAAACGCAATCAGCGGCGCGCGCGCACCAACCGCGACCACGCCCGCCGTGGGGTGAATCGTCCGCCCGCCGAAATCCGGCTCCCACTGCGGCTCCAACACCTTTTGCGCCATGCCCTCAAACTGACCTTTACGAATGCTAGCTAGGTTCTCGCGATGCGGTGCCGACGCGGACGCTTCGTATAAGAACACGGGAACGCATGCTTCCAACCAGATGCGCTCGGCGGTTTTTTTCGAGAGCGCGACGCACTCGTCCATGCTCACCTCGCGAATCGGGATAAAGGGAATTACGTCAATCGCGCCCATGCGCGGATGCTCGCCCTTATGCTTGGTTAAATCGATGCAGCGCGCGGCAAACTTTGCGAGTTGAACCGCAGCCTCCTCCACGCCCGCAGGATCGCCCACAAACGTGATGACCGTGCGGTTGTGGCTAGAATCGCTGGATGTGTTTAAAAGCGTCACGCCCGGCGTGGAGCGCACAACGCCCGCCGCCTCCTGCACAAGATCGGCATCCGCCGTTGAAATATTCGGTACGCATTCGATGATTTTCGCCATAGTATTTCTCCTAATTATTCGTTTCCTGATAAAACGCGGTCAAGCAGCGCATCGCTCGCCAAGTATGGCAGGGTGATGTGCGCTCGTTGGGATTCTCTTTCATTATATCGCGCGGCGGTTTGCATGGCTCCCTCGTTTCCCGCCCAGCTTCTGCGCGCAACGCCGCCAATCACATCCCAGCTCATCGCGCTACGAATGATCTCGTCTGTTCTTTCGCTTCCGTCCAGCAGGAGGCCGAATCCGCCGTTGATCGCCTTGCCGATGCCCACGCCGCCGCCGTTGTGCAGCGCGCAGAGCGTCATGCCCCGCGCGGCGTTGCCCGCGAAGCACTGCACCGCCATATCGGCCATCACGTTGCTGCCGTCCTTGATGTTCGCGGTCTCGCGGAAGGGCGAGTCCGTGCCGGAAACGTCGTGGTGATCGCGCCCCAGCATCACGGGACCGATCTCGCCGCGCCGCACCAGCTCGTTGAACTTCAGCGCGATGCGGCACCTGCCCTCTTCGTCCTGATACAAAATGCGCGCTTCGGTGCCGACGACGAGCTTGTTGCTCTCCGCGTCCCGAATCCAGGCGTGGTTGTCCCGATCCTGCCAATTACGCGTGGGATCGATGCAATCCATCGCCGCGTGGTCGGTCTTGATCAAATCCTCGTGCTTTCCGCTGAGGCACACCCAGCGGAACGGGCCGTAGCCATAGTCAAACAGCAGAGGTCCCATAATATCCTCCACATAAGACGGAAAGATAAATCCATCCTTTGCGTCTACGCCGTTTTTGGATACCTCGATCACGCCCGCGTCGAACACCGCCTTGAGGAAGGAATTACCGTAGTCAAAGAAGCGTGTGCCGCGCTTTGAGAGCGCGACGATCGCGTCAAAATGCCGCCGGAGCGACGCATCCACGCGCTTTGCAAACGCCGCACGATCGCGATGCAGAAGCTCCGTGCGCGCTTCAAACGTCAGTCCCACCGGGCAATAGCCGCCATTATAGGCATTGTGACACGAGGTTTGGTCGCTGAGCAGATCGATTGCAAAGCCGCGATCGATTGCGGATTCCAGGAGATCCACGATGTTTCCGTGGTAGGCGATCGAGATTCCTTCGCCCGCTTTTCGCGCCTGTTCCGCGCGGGAAAACACCGCGTTTAAATCGCTCGACATCAGATTGACCCAGCCCTGATCAAGGCGGGTCTGGATGCGGGAAGCGTCCACCTCCGCAAACACGCCGACCGCGCCCGCGATGGTTGCGGCCTTTGGCTGCGCGCCGCTCATGCCACCAAGGCCGGAGGAGACGAACACCTTCCCGCGCAGATCGCCATCGGAGGAAACGCCAAGGTATTTGCGCCCGACACCGAGAATCGTGTTAAACGTGCCGTGTACGATGCCCTGCGGGCCGATATACATCCAACCGCCAGCGGTCATCTGTCCGTAGTTGGCAAC